>NZ_JBWSOR010000006.1:0-178969 GCF_056629435.1 Nocardia sp. TBRC8007
CGGGTGTCGGCCATCAACTGGAATCGGGTGCCCGATGAGAAGGACGCCGAAGTCTGGGACAGACTGACCGGCAACTTCTGGCTGCCGGAGAAAGTTCCGGTCTCCAATGACATTCCTTCGTGGAACACCCTGACCGCAGAAGAGAAACAGCTGACCATGCGGGTCTTCACCGGTCTCACCCTGCTGGATACCATCCAAGGCACGGTCGGTGCGGTGAGCCTGATCCCGGACGCGCTGACCCCGCACGAAGAGGCAGTGCTGACCAATATCGCGTTCATGGAGTCGGTACATGCCAAAAGCTACAGTTCGATCTTCTCCACACTGTGTTCCACTCGCGAGATCGACGAAGCGTTCCGCTGGTCGGAGGAGAACCGCAACCTCCAACGCAAGGCGGAAATCGTACTGAAGTACTACAACGGCGATCACCCGCTTCAGCGCAAAGTCGCCTCGACACTGCTGGAGAGTTTCCTGTTCTACTCCGGTTTCTACCTGCCGATGCACTGGTCGTCACGGGCCAAGCTCACCAACACCGCCGACATGATCCGGCTGATCATCCGGGACGAAGCCGTCCACGGCTACTACATCGGCTACAAGTACCAGAAGGGCCTGGAGCTGGTCTCCGCCGTCGAGCGCGAGGAGCTCAAGAACTACACTTTCGAGCTGCTTTTCGAGCTCTACGACAACGAAGTCGACTACACCCAGGACCTCTACGATGAGGTCGGCCTCACCGAGGACGTCAAGAAATTCCTACGCTACAACGCCAACAAAGCACTGATGAACCTCGGCTACGAGGGCCTGTTCCCCAAAGACGAAACCGAAGTGAACCCGGCCATCCTCTCGGCCCTGTCCCCGAACGCCGACGAAAACCACGATTTCTTCTCTGGTTCCGGCTCCAGCTACGTCATCGGCAAGGCGGTCAATACCGAAGACGAGGACTGGGAGTTCTGAACGCCGTACGCCGACGCTGCGCGACGAGTACCCTGCAGCGGTGACTGATCACCACCCAGGCGAACTCGACGATACAGCCGACGAAATCGTGGATGTCTCGATCACTGCCGAGGATCCGGAGTGGCTGGCCGAGTTCACCCGCAAGCTCGTCGAGGACGAGCTTGCGGCGTGCGGCAATATCGTCGCCGGGGTCCGAGCCATCTACCGCTGGCAAGGCCGGATCCACGACGACGCCCAGGCGCTCGCCATTCTGCACACCCGCGCCGGCCTGGTGCCGACCATCATCGAACGGGCCGACGCCAAGCACCCCGACGAAACCCCACAGATCCTCGCGGTTCCCGTGATCGACAGTCACTCCGGCTACCGACAATGGGTTCTCGACTCCACTCGGAGCTGAACGCGAGATCCACACCTGGACAAGAGATTCGGGCCGGCCGAATATCCTATACATCCAGATAAGCGCATATTGCGCATGGACTACTGACCAATGGACAGACGTACCGGCGAGGAAATGAGAGCCCCCGACTGGTGGGATTGTATATCGCCGGTCTCCACCGGCTTCGTTCGCCGGGGCGAACTATCCGGTGGCAGTATCCGTTCTAATGAAGTCGATGATCCGCCGCGCCAATTCAGGTCCTTGATCTTCCTGCAGAAAGTGTCCCGCCCGCAACCGAGCGTGTGGCCGGTCGAGCGCACCGGGCACCTGCCGCTGCAGCGCCGCGTCAGCTTTGCCCAGGATGGGATCACGGGTGCCGAATAAGGTGAGAAACGGCTTCTCCCACCGGCCGAGCGCATCCCAGGCCGCCCGGTTGGCCGGCACCGCGGGGTTGTGTTCATCGGTGGGTACCAACTGCGGGAACGCCCGTGCGCCCGCCATGTGGCGACGGGACGGGAAGGGCGCGTTGTAGGCGGCGAGCTCAGTTTTGTCGAGCTTGCGTACGGTGCCGGTATCGACGATGCGTCCGATCGGAAACAGGGGCGACCAGCGAGCGAACGCCTGCCAGATCTTGAACGCGGGGGACGCGGGCTGCCGAGCGGTCGGCAGGAAGCCGTTGCCTACCACGATGCGGGCAAAGCGGTCCTGGTGCTCAGCGGCGACCCGCAACCCGATGAGTGAACCCCAATCCTGACAGAACAGGGTGATGTCACCGAGGTCGAGCACTTCGAGGAAACCTCGCATCCAATCGACGTGCCGCTGATAAGTGTAGTCCGAGATACGCACCGGTTTGTCGGAGCGACCGAAGCCGATCAGATCCGGCGCTATCGTGCGATAACCCGCAGCGACCAGCGGCGGGATCATCGTGCGGTACAGGTAACTCCACGTAGGCTCACCATGCAGCAACAACACTACCGGTGCCTCTCGCGGCCCCTCGTCGACATAGGCCATGCGCAGTTGCCCGAGTTCCACATAATGCGGTTGATAGGGGAAGCCGGGCAGAGTCGCAAAGCGCTCGTCGGGGGTTCGCACTATTTCCATCGACACTCCTGATCTCGACTGGGTGCATCGCTGTTTCGCACTCGCTCATTCTGAGGTACGCCGACAGTTGAAGCCACTTCCCCCGCGGGCTTTTCAGATACCGAGAACCAGCTCAGCCATGGTGAAGTAGATGATCAAACCGGTGGCGTCGACCAGGGTGGTGACCATGGGAGCCGAGACAACCGCAGGATCGATCCGAAGTTTCTTCGCCAACAGTGGCATGGTGCCACCGATAGTGGCGGCCCAGCTACAGATCAGAATCAACGTGATGCCGACAACCAGAGCGATGCGCGGATCAACGAACAGGGCGCCGATCGCCAGCCCCACAGCGGCAAGCAACGACCCGAGCACCAGACCGACCCGGCATTCCCGCCAGATCACCCGGAACAGATCCGATGCCCTGACCTCGCCGACCGCCACCGCGCGCACGCAGGCGGTGGCGGCCTGCGCACCCGCGTTGCCGCCCGCGCCGATCAGCAGCGGAATGAACAGTGCCAGGCCTGCGGCCTGCTCCAGAGTGTCTTCGAAGAAGTCTGTCACTGTGACCGTCAAAGTCGCCGCGAGTAGCAACAACAACAGCCACAGTGCCCGGTAACGGGCCAACTGAAGCACTCGGGCAGCCATGTAGTGGCCCTCCCACGGCGTGGAACCCGCCTGGAGCGCGACATCCTCGCTGTCGGCGGCCTCGATTACCTCGACCGCGTCATCAATGGTAAGCAGTCCGACCAGCCTGCCCTCACTGTCCACCACCGGCAGGTTGATGTCATTGGTCTCGCGCATCAACCGGGCGGCCTGCTCCGCAGAATCGGTGGCGCGCGCGCAGGCGGGCTCGGTGACGATCAACTCCGACACCATGGTTTCCGGCTTACTCAGTACCAGATCTCGCAGTTCGACGATGCCGATCAGACTCCTGCCTCCGTCGACGACCGGCAGCGTATACACCGTCTCGGCATTGCCGCCCTCGGCGCGCACCATCGCCAAGGCCTCGGCAACGGTGAGGTCGCACGGCAGCGCCACCACCTCGGGCGTCATGTACTGGCCTGCGGAATTCTCCGGGTAGCCGAGCAGGCTCGCGGTCATCCGTCGCTCCCTCGGGCCCAACCCGGCCAGCGCCCTTTTGGCGAACTTGGCGGGCGCCTCACGCAGCATGCGGGCCCGGTCGTCGGGCGCCATGCCCACGATCAGGTCGTGGAAGCTCTGATCCCGCAGTCCTTGCAGGATCTGCTGCTGATCCACCGGATCGAGCTCTTCGAAGACGGCCAGCGCCAGGTCTTTGTCGAGCAACCGGAACGCCATCCCCGACCGCACCGCGTCCATCCGGGCAAGCTGGTCGGCAATGACATGCGGCGGATGGTTGCCGAGCCAGTCCAGCGCGGCATCCACCCGATGGCTTTCAATGATGTCCTGCAGGGATTCGGACAGCGTCCGCGGACGTACTTCGATAATGTCGGTCTGCGACATGGGAGGACCTCGGCACATGCATGAGTGGACAACAAGCGTGCAAGTCACACCGCAGGCGCCTACCCTTGCCGTTGCGAACCGGTCAAGCCGTCGCGAACTGATCAGACGTGTACAGGGGTGGCGCCGCGCGGCCTTCGACTGGGAGGTTCGCCGCGCATCGCAGCCCCACCTCCTTCTCATCACCACGAACTGTGGCGACCCACACCTCTCGAGGAAACACCGAGAGAACCCGAAAACGTCCTCGTGCAGAATACACGCCCCGCAGCATCAGCGCTCGATCCTGTCCGCACCGCAATCACGAATCGCGGCGACAGCAAGCTCGGCCTCCCCTGACCATACGGCACCCCGTCGGAAACCAGAGGCACCCACGCGAGTGGAATGGTGGTCGCAGCCTTCCAGGCAGCCGCCATTTCACTCCCTTCGACGCGACTTCTCCCTATGAATTGCGCCGCAACGACGAACAAGACTCCTACGATGAGCACGTCGAGCGCACGCCGCCTGGATGTGCTCCAACGCACCGAGAACGAGTTCGATCCGATCCCTTTCGGCGCGGAAGCCGCGAGAATCTACGGCCGGGACTGCGCAGGCGTTGTCAGTGTCGGACGCGAACCTCGCCGTAGAGTCGCCGATCTGATGATCGCTGCTGTGGCCATCGCCGAAGAACTACCGTTGTTCACCACGAATCCGAACGATTTCCGCGGATTGAACGAACTGCTCGCCGTCGTCGCTGTGGCACGACCCGATGTACCGAGTAGCCGACCACTCCGCTGATTACATCGATTCTGAAAGTTTGCCGGGCAACCAGCGATCACGCACGCGGAGACTTGTTCAAAACTCCCGCACGATCGCTCTTCGGGCCATTTCCATGCGGATATCCCGACTGCGCCACACCAACCACAGCCTAGCCGCCGGAAGCAGCGCCGAAGGTGCGAATCTCGATTACTCGGCCGCGAACCCGCTGAGCCGAGGGTCAGCTCCCGAGAAACCTCATGTATCACGATGACCTGCTACCGTTCTCGCAGAAGCGAATAAGGGATGAGGGGGCTATGGCCGAAGACGCCGAAGAGTTGGCCGCGCGGATCACACGGATCAACGAGGCGACCGAACAGGTACGGGGGCATGCGCGATCCACGGATGGGACCGTCTACATAGAGACCGATACGCGCGGAGCCATCACCGACATCCAGCTCTCGCCCTATGCGTTCGAAAACGGTGCGGACCGGTTGGCCGCGCTCATCGCCGATCGGCATCGGGTCGCATACCGGAATGCCGAAGCCGAAGCAGAACGGATCTTCACGGAATTGGCGCGGGAAAGCTCCTACGGAAACATTCGGCCCCGCAATCCTCAGCCGGAAAATAGCATATCGCAGTTTTCGGAACCGACGACCAGACAGCCCTGGTCGTTCGCCCCGCCGAACCGGCGGCACGAAGAGGCGGGGCATGGTCCTGCCGGTGGCCACGAGTATGTCATCTGAGACAGTCCGATGTTCGAAGTCGATCCGATAAGAATTCGCGAGCTCGCCGACCAGGTGCGCGGACGATCGGAAACCATCGCGAGCAAGGTGCCGGTGGCAGTCCCCGCCCGTGATGAGGCCCGTAAGCAAGCGCCGGAACCGTTCACACTTACCCGAGCCCAGGAGACGCTGGAAACTCTCGACGAGGTGCTGAAGTTCCATGCCACTCGGATATCCGGGCTCGCGGATATGTTGAACCGAGCAGCCACGGAATACGAAGAGTAAGACCGGCAGCGGGCAGATCAATTCCATCGGATCGAACCGAGATGACTGAAGCAAAACCGCTATTGATCTCAATGGTGCTGGACTGGGACCTCGCCCCCGCCAGGGAAACGGCCACAGCACTTTCCCACACCGCCACGGAGCTCGAAGAGGAAATCGACACCGTAGCGCGCGGTCGGCGACTCGCAGCCGTACTTCGACAGCACGGCAGGCGATTCAGCGCGTCAGCGCGCTCAGAGCGACCGCAAGGACGCGCTGACCACTGTCGACATCTATCAGGGGATATCAGGCGCGTACGCCCGCGCCGCCTCACTCAAGGTTGACACAGAGGGCACCCCAGCCGAGCGCCTGCGTGATCTACTCACCATCCAACACCAGCAGTGTTGCGACGCCCCCTTGAATTCAGGATTTGGATCCGTTTGCACATGAATTTCCGCAGCGACACATCGGGGTGCGAGAAAGCCTACCCGCCGAGAGTCCGTTCGCTCTGAGTCGCTGTCGCTACGATCGCAAGTATGTGATCGTGCACGCCTTTGTCCGCCTACGATCCTGCCGTTTCAGCCGGATATCGAAGTTGCTCTTCTTCGTGAACGGCTGGAAGATGTCGAGACCGCGCCCAAGGAGGATACGCCATCCAGTGTCAGTGGTAATTTGACGATCGTGCAGGCCCTTCTCGAAAGCGCAGGTGAACTCGACCCCGACCTCCGCAACGGCGTCCTTGATGTCGGACAGACCCAGGAGCTGCGTCTCCGCTCGCTCGGTTTCCTCGGTTGTGCGTAAGTGCACCGCGATTGTCTCCTCCGCGGGCTTGGTGGCCACGATGTCGACGAGTAATTCATGAAAGTTGCGCAGCTGGTGGGGTGCGCGAATGTAGGGGTCGACGATCTCTATCGACGTGGCTCCGTGGAGATAGGGAATAAGTAACGTCTCGAACGAATAGCCCAGCGCATTGTCGGGGACGTCGAGTGCGCCAGTACGCAGCGTATCCGGTAGCGAGGTCTCGGACACGGGCTGCGCCGAAGTTGACAGTTCGGCTGCATTCCCCTCCGACGCGGCACTTTCACCGGTCGTGCGGTGGTACAGATGTGGGAAATCGAGTTCCTCCTGGGTTCGCACGGCCTTCCAGGTGCCTGCGGCATCCTTGTACCCGAAGCGGACGGCATCCATGGTCCGGTCGATACGCAGGATCTGATCCTTTACGCGCTTGCGTCCTTCGATCGCGAACCGGAGCAACTTCTCTATCTCGGCAGTCGTCGCATCACGATGGGGATAGATCAGCTTCATTAGACCTGAGAACGTCTTGCGGACGCCGTCGCGGTCACGTGTCGAGATGTCCTCGGACAGTACGAAGTCAGGCGTGTACGCGTCGGAGAAGTCTCGGGTCCGTAGGTGGCGCAATGCCTCGGCGAGGTAGTCGACGACGAATCCGTACCCGTCGGTGAACAGTTCTCGCCGGATGATCTCGACCTCCCAGCCGGGGAGGTAGCAATGGAGTCGATCCAGGTATGCAGCGTCGTAATAGGATTCCGGTAGCACCTCGAACAGGTCGGACTGCGCAAGCATCGTCTGCGCAGGCCGAGAGGTGTTGCCGATGAACACCATCGACGCCTCCGCGGGAATGGTTTCGACACCGCGGGAGAACGTCTTGTTCGCCATGTAGTTCTTCATGATGTCGACGAGTGCCTTGTCTACGCGCTTCTGCCCGGCGAACTCATCGAAGGCGACGACGTCCCAGAACCCCACGAGACCGATGCGGCCATTGGCATTGTTGACGAACAGCTTCGGAACAGTGACCTCGCCGCCGGAGATGAGCATTCCGTGCGGGGAGAACTCCGAGTAGACGTGCGATTTGCCGGTGCCCTTGGGGCCGAGCTCGACCAGGTTGTAATTACGCTCGACGAAGGGGATCAGCCGAATCAGCTGCAGCAGCTTGCCGCGCGGCGAGAGCCGCTCCGGATCGAACCCGATGCTCTGCACGAGCAGGTCGATCCATTCCTCGGTGGTGAATCGCGCGCGGGCGGCAAGGTAGCGGACGACGTCGAATTGGCCGAGCTGAATCGGCTTGAGTCCCGCGATGATCCAGCGGTCATCATGCGAATCACCGGGTGAGTACTCGATGTCGACCATGCACCACACGCCACCGGTGAGGAGCTTGGGATGCTGCTTGACGGTCCGGTCGTCGATGGGCACCGCCTTCAAGCCCAGGTTGGAGAACGACGCGGTGTGGATGTCCCTTCGGTCGTCGAGGACGACCGAAACCTTGTCGATCACCCTGTGCCTGCCACGGTCGCGGATCGTCGACTTCACGAGTTCCGCTTCGCCGCGATGCACGTAGTGCTGGGCGAGGATGTTGCGCACGCTCTCGATACCGGCGTCGATCGTCGCCTCGTCGTCGGTGGCACAGTACTGGGCGAGGAGGAACTCGAGCACATAGCCGGGGACGACGGCGTTGCCGCGTACACGGCCTACCAGGTCCTTACGGACGACCAGTCCGGGGAACTCGGCGTTGGCCTTGCCATCCAGGGCAGTGATCCGGGGCTGCGCGGCTGGTGTGTCGTCTACGAGGTCGGTCACAGTTCTTCGTCTCCCTGCTCGATGTCGTGGTCGGTTGCGCGTGCCCACGCGTCCCGGACAGTCGTGAGTGCCGTTGTCGCTGTCACCGTCAGGCGAGTTTGGCCGGCCAGCTGCGATACCCAGTCGTCCTCGTTCGGCGGCCGGTCGAACAGGTGACCACTGGGCGGCCTGTTGGTCGGCCCGTGTCGCTTGAACAGACTGGAGGCCTCCGTGTCGATGGCTTCGATTCCGGCAAGCGCCCACAGGTCCCACAGGTCACGCGACGCGCGCCGATCGTGCCAGGTTGCGGTCTTCGCGGCGGCGAAGGCGGGCAGCGTGAGTACCGACATCCGTGCCGGCGGCGCGCCGCTGTAGCGCTGTTCGAGCACACGAAGCTCCGTCGGCCACACCACTCGATCCCGAGAGGACAGCAACTGGATCTTGACGGACAGCCCACTGCCTGTGCGGAGGTTGGCTGCCTCGGTGTCACGAACAGCAGCCAGACTGGGCTCCCAGGACAGGCGACCATGGCTGCGCGCAACCGCTCGGGGGAGCGCGGCGTCGATTTCGGTGGCCAGCTCGGTACGGTTGCCGAGGGCGACGAGGTCGATGTCCTCGCTGAGGCGCCCATTCGCAAGGTGAGTGCGTGCGAGCGCGGTGCCACCGATGAAGTGGAGTCGATCCGCGAAGCGGCCGGAAAGCGCCGCAAGAAGGTGGGAGATGAGGTAATCACGTTCCACCTGCTCCGGCGGTACTCCGAACCGTGCTGCGACGGTGTCACGTTCGTCGAGATTCACGACTGCGCTCCCGCCCAGATCTCGGCTCGGCGCAACGCGGCGACGAGCCGCTGCGGTTCCGCAAGCTGCTCGAGCCGTTCAGGATCACTGCGACGGTAAAGCGCAGTGATCGCGGCGGGGACGTCCGTCTCCGCATTGCCGAGAAGCGGTCGTCGGGCTAGGTCGAGCACTGTTTGTTCGGGTGTTGTGGCCAAGACAGGGCCGAGCGATGTCTCCACGCGTTCGGCGTCGAGTGCCTCGGTGTCTCGTCGCACGAATCGAATGGTGGCGAGGCGGTCGGACAGTGCGATCGGCCTATGCTGGCTGGGAACGGCGACCACTGCCGTGGCCAGCGCCCGAGGGATCGCACCGAGCAGGCGGGCCGCGCTGACGCCCATCACTACTACACGGTCGGCCCCATAGATCGCCGAAGCAATCCCCGCAGCAGCGGCTTCGAGACCGGGCAGCCACGGACGTCCCACCTGGGCCTGCGGTACGACGATGTAGTAGCCGTGGGCCACTCGGTGCAGGATGCCCCGGTCGGCTAGCCGCGCCAGCTCGGGACGAGGGTGGGCGTACACGTCGGCGGCGTCCTGCGGGCGGACGGTTCGCAGGGTGAACCGCGCCAGCTCGGCTGGCAGTGGTGTCCCGCGCACCTGCTCCACAGCTCCCCTTTGCTACGCGTTTCGTAGGCCCCTACCCTACGAAACGCGTACTGAATTGGCAATCATAGCGGGTCGAAGAACCCGCCGAATCCGCGCTGCAGGGACGCGGTGGTGTGACGGTACTCGGTGCGGGTGCCATTGGCGAGCTCGTCGGCACGGATGTACACCAGCTTTCCGTTGAAACCCTCAGCGGCCTCGTTCAGCACGAGTTCGACGGTGCGGCTCCGATCCCGCAGGTCCTCAGCTGTGCTGTCCACGACCACGGTCCGCTCCCCCGACAACGCTGTCCCGTCCTCGGCATACACGCCGATGATCAGAGACCGCGCTCGGCGCTTGCCCGTGACCACCTCGCGCTGCAGCAAGGTGACGAGCACAGTGCTGGAGGTGATGGTAGGACTGCTGACGTTGACGTCGACGGTGACCTTGCTGGTTTCTTTGCTGCGGGACCGGGCCAGTGTCACCAGCGGCACCACAATCTCCTGCAGAGTGGCACCACCGTGCACGTACTGGTAGCCGGCACCCTGCATCCGCAGCCGGTGCACCGCCCGCGGTACCTGCACCTGCAGGTCTCCGTCCAAGCCGAGTTGCGCGGCCGACCAGGTCGTGAACGCTGGGTGTTCCCGCAGGCCGCGGCCGAGTACGTAGCGGCGGGTCCGGTCGACGATCTGCTCGCCGTGCGCGACTTCACTGAGGAAGTCGCCAGGTTCGAGGTCCGAGTCCTGGTAGAGGAAGCCGTGATCGGCGGTGACGAGGACCCGGCTGGCCCGGGTCTTGCCGCTGCCGAAACGTTTGATCACTCGCGCGATCTCCTCGATGGCCCGGTCGCATGCCTCCGGCGTCTGGTATGGGGCCTTGTGCCCGACAGTGTCGATAGCGTCGTGGTATATGACGACGGCGTCGTGAGCGGACCATAGCGCGGCGCGGTCGGTGGTGCTCATCGACATCACGGCCGCGTAGTCGACGGCCGCGGCGTTCACGCTTGCCCACAGGTCGTTCCGGGCGGGCAGCCCGGAGGTCGGGGCTCCGTCGGCGCGCACCGTGCCGTCGTCACGCAACTCGAGCCGGGTGTGCGGCAGCATCACGGCCATACCGAGTTGGGTGTACGACGGAAGCGGAGCGAGCCGAGGTTCGATGGTGGCGCTGAACCAGTCGTCGCCGTTCATCCGGGCGGCTAGTTCGACGCCGACCTCGTACCGCAGTGCGTCGGAGACGATGACGAGGGTCTTCGCCTTGGCGGGCAGGTCGTAGCGGGCGAATCCGCGGAGTCGTTCGATACCGGGGACGTTCCACTCGTCGAGGATGTCGACCTGCTGTTGCCAGGCTTGCGCGAGGGGTCGCTGATAGTCGTGAACGTACCGGTGTTCGACGCGGTCGGCGAGGCCGCCGGGCAGGTCGGTCTCGGCACGATTGCGGTGGTGGCGGAACCTCCGGTAGGCGCCGTCGATGCTCGACCAGGTCTCGGCGTAGCTGCGGATGCCGTCGGCGGGGTCGGCGATGACGGGCGCGAATGTTTCGATCCGGCTGAGGCAGTCGGACGCCGCGGCAAGCGCCAGGTAGCCGTGCCGATATTCGTCGTACCAGGTGGTGGTGGAGCGAGTTCGGACCAGTTCGGTGATCCGGGCGGGAGACAGTCCTCGGTCGAGTATGGCGGCGGCGAGGGAATGGATAACGGCGACGTCTACGAGCGGAAACACGTCGCGAATGGCGAGGTCCTCGACGGGCGGCGGATCGGCGCGGAGGCGTTCGCCGATGTTGAGATCCGCCTGGGCGCGTTGGGCGAGAGCAGTGAAGACGCGGCGCAGCTGACGGTCGTCGCGGAGGCGTTCGAAGTCGATGCGCGCAGGATTGCGCGCATCGGGCCAGCCACGCCAGGCTTGGTCGAACAGCCAGGTGGCGAGGCCTGCGACGGAGGATTCAGCGGCACTGTAGCCGTAGATCTTCGCGCACCCCGTCCACAGGTAGGCGGTGAGCCCATGTTTCCGCAGTGTCTCGTATCCCTCGGACCGGTCGGCGACGTGCTCGTCGAGCAGATACTCGATAATGCGGTGCAATCGGTGGCCGTCGAGGTCGAGGACAGCGGCACTCATGAAGGCGCGCAACATATCGGATAGTCTGTCCACCGATAGATCCGGTGGCAGGTCCACGATTTGCTCGCGGATGCGGTCGGTTCGGTGTGTGTCTTCGAAGACACTCAGGTGAGCCGCGATGACATCCGCGACACCGCGGTCGGCGAGTCCGAGGTCGTGGACGAGGATCGCAGTGGTGTCGGCGGTGAAGATGCCGTAGCCGACTTCGAGGTCGAGCAGCCAATTCTCGCGCAGTGCCGGTGGCGGGCCGGTGCGGTACACGAGGTGGCGCACAGTTTCGGAGGATTTGGCGTCGAGTGCGGTGTAGACGCAATGTTTGATGCCGAGCTCGTTGCCGTCCACGCGGTGCACGGTCAGGTCAAGACCGTGTTCAGCGATCGCCTCGGTGATCGTATCGAGGTGCGGGGCGTAGTCGCCGTCGACGTCGCGCCAGGTGAGCACCGGAGTGTCAACGAAGCGATCGACGAGCAGCTCGGCGATGCGCCCAACGGGTGCGGCGCTCACAGTCCGGCCACCTTCCGCAGCACGTCCTGCAGCTTCGGGTAGTTCTTCTTGACGCCGTCGTCGAGGTCGAGCTTCACTTCCGCGGTCGACAGCGGGAAAAGCTTGGTGGTGATCCATTCCCGGATCTCGCGGCGTTGTGTCGTGAGTAGGTCCCGTTCCTTGCTGAGCTTCGTCGCCTCCGCCTTGCCTGCGGTGGGCAGGGCGTGCTCGATGGTTTCGAGGCGCGCCTGCTGCTTGTCGGTCATCTGGTTGGCATAGTTCTCACGGATCAGGCCGAGGGTGGCGGGTGTGTAGCGGTGCAGGTAGAAGAGCGCGTTGAAACCCTTCTCGGTCTTGCTGTTCGACGACACCTGCCAGTAGATGGGCCGCTTCGAGTACATCTTGACGTGGTCGTTGTAAAAGTCCTTGAGAAAGTAGTCGCGCAGCGACTTTCGCTTCCCGGAGCCGAGTGCGTACTCGAGCCATGCAACATTCGCTTCGACGTTCTCCTTGCCGAATGCGACAGCCAGGAACTCCCTCATCCTGGCGACGATGTCGTCCTCGAAATAATGCTCTGCGGTGATGGGGACGATCCCGTCGGCGTCGGGCCGGAACTGCGCGTTCGGTACCTTCTCATCGAAGTCGGCTATGGTCGCGGCGGCATCGGCGAGTACCAGCCCGGGCTTGTCGAGGCTGTAACGGCCCATCATGCAGCCGACTGCGTAGGAGATCAGCTCCCGTGCAAGGTCGAGATCGAACAGTGCTCGGTACTCGTCCTCGGTGCGCGTACCACCCTTCGTCGGCACGTACCGGAAGTACGGATTCTGAGTCAGAGAAATGCGACTGAGGGGAACCCCGCACTCAACCTCGTGTTCGAGTTCGTAGAGCTTCGCGAAGTAGCGGTTATTGGCCTCTTCCAACTCTCGGGCACGCTTCGTGCCTGCGAGTGCAGCATTCCAGCGGGAATCGGTGTGGGCTTCAAAAGATCCCGATCCCTGCGCGACCAGCGGGTTGACCTCGAATCCCCATGAGGTTTCGCTGTCGTTCCAGTCGGTCTTGAACATAGCCACGAGCTCATCGACGATAGGACCGACATATGTCGATTCAGCCGACAGCACAGGAAGATTGGAGATGTGTCCGACCTCAAAGTGCATCGCTGGGGAAAGTACCGCCAGCGCCTTTTCGGTCACAGCCGAGCCCATGAATCCGAGCAGAGTCGAAAGCTCGCTCTCGGAGGCGAAGACTGCCTGCCCGACGTGGCTGAAGATGAACTCGCTGGTGTAATAGCGAAAGGACGGCGCACCGATCGATACGTTTGACCAGGATACGCAGGGACGGAAGTAGCTCTCTGGGTTGCGGATAACAGAGCGTGGGCGGAAGTCCCATAACTCCTTACCGTCATCCTCCCAGTTAATGACGTAGTCTTGGTTCCCCCACCATTTTCGGAAAGGTCCGCCCTTATTGTGTGGGAACCACTTTCGGCCCGACTCCTTGGCCTCCAAGCGGCTGGACATGCCGAATCCCGTGCGGTCATGTGACACTTCGAACCATAGCCGAAGGAAATGGTCGTTGTTGGCGGTCGCCAGTCCCTGCCTCGGCGAGGCGAGGTCACCAAGCCGGGTGCCCTTCCCGAACGTCGCCTTCATTGCATCAGACAACCAGTACGCGATCGGTGCCCCAGGGATCAGATGGAAGTCGGACTGTCGGTTTTCAAAACGGTTGTACTCCGAATCGAGGAAGAGCCCTTCGATGATCTCCGGCTTGCGCACTTCGACATGCTCGGTGAACAGACGCCGATAGATTCCCTGGTAGCTGCTCGATGCAGGCGAGTTCGTGACCGCGAACGCGTCCGAGCCGAAGTCGGAGCCGAACAAGCCTCGACCGAGGTGTAGAAACGAGTCGATCGTCTGGGTTCGAAGGAACCAGTCTCGGAAAGCCGAAAAGGTCTTGAGAAACATCCAAGACGGCAGCACGATCATGCCCCAACGCCCAGAGTCGACGCACAGCTCAGAGGTCCGAACCATGAACCCAGTGAGCAGATCATTTTTCGCGACCGGATAGTTCTTCGCCATCCAGTTTTTGAGCAGTCCGCCCATGTTTCCGCTGCCCAGATAAGGCGGGTTGGCCACCACCACGTGATATTGGTTGTCCGCCAGCGCCCGCGCCTGCCTGCCAAGGACGCGAGCCTTTCCCATCAGTATGAACTCGAGTTCGCTGGCGATACCCTGCTCGGCGTCGGGCTCCTCGTAGCCCTGGATCGCGACCGCCAACGAGTCGACTGCTTCTGGATCGACACGGGTTAGCGAACCGAAGGTATCCGCATCCTTGAAAGAGTGCACCAACCGTGCCAGCTGCTCCCGCTTCTCAGGCGCAACGGCACCAGTGATGAGTTTCGTCTCCAACTCATCGAATTCCAACGCCGTGACACGCACTATGTCCGGCTGCACTGGCTGATCGTCGGCGACACGGCGAGTGAAGAATCGCCGATCTTTGTCGCGCGCCTTCATCGCCAGCGCAAAAGACGCGAGCTGCGCAGCGCGTTCGTCGATCTCGAGACCTCGCAGATTGTGGGTGAGGATCAGCTGCGGTATGGAACTCTTGCTGTATCCCTCCTCCTCGTAAATCCGAAAAAGCAGATCGAATGCGTAGGTGAGCATGTGCCCCGATCCACAGGCGGGGTCCAGTACCCGAATCTCCTCTGGCGAGGCCACGGTGACGCCTGTGTCATCCTGCCCTTCAATGGGATCGACGTAGTACCGCATGTGCTCGCACAGCGTGCTCGACGGTCGCGAGCGTAGCCAGAGCCGACCGAGGGTGTTTTCAACCAGATACCGCACAATCCAATGTGGGGTGAACAGCTGCGTGACCGCCGGCAGTTCCGCAGCGTCGATCGCGACATTGGAACCGTTGATCTGATCCTTGAGTTCGGAGTTGTAGAACTGATACAGCCAGCCCACTACCTCCACGTTCTCGCAGGCGGCGACGTCCATCACCTCGACGGCGCGGGCGCGCACGGATGTCGGCGCCAGCATGTCCAGCGGCGTGAGTAGCCGAATCCAGTCCACCGCCGCCGGGAACACCTCCGGCATCGGCTTGTGCCACGATGTGAACATCGCACTCAGCAACAGCGCGTACGCCTCAGCGTCCGGGTCGGTGGACGTTCGCTTCCCGATCAGCAGGTCCACCACCGAGGCCTGGACGTGCGACGGCACCTCGTCCGCGAACTCCCCCCGCCTGTGCGCGGGTGAGGATCTCCGGCAGCGCCGACGCGGACCCCGCTGCTGGGGACACGACCCCGAATGGACCCGAGAAGCCGTTCGCGTCCATATAGCGCGCGGCAGTCAGCCGGTTGAACCAGGTGTAGGCGGCAGTGTCCGACACCCAGGCGAGCCCGTGCTCATCGACGGCATCCCGCAACGCCCGCACGTCGCGCGGGTACTCGGCCGCGGCCTTCGGGTTGTCGAGGAGCTGCTTGGCCCGTCCCCGCATCTGCTCGATCAGCGTGGTTCGCGACGAGGTGGCGAAGGTTTTCAATGCGGCGGTGTTCTTCATCGTTCGCTTTCTCGAGCGGCGTCGGGTGTCTCCGGTGCACGGGTCACAGGACGATCGTCTTTCCGTGTCCGCGAACTCCCCCCGCCTGTGCGCGGGTGAGGATCTCCGGCAGCGCCGACGCGGACCCCGCTGCTGGGGACACGACCCCGAATGGACCCGAGAAGCCGTTCGCGTCCATATAGCGCGCGGCAGTCAGCCGGTTGAACCAGGTGTAGGCGGCAGTGTCCGACACCCAGGCGAGCCCGTGCTCATCGACGGCATCCCGCAACGCCCGCACGTCGCGCGGGTACTCGGCCGCGGCCTTCGGGTTGTCGAGGAGCTGCTTGGCCCGTCCCCGCATCTGCTCGATCAGCGTGGTTCGCGACGAGGTGGCGAAGGTTTTCAATGCGGCGGTGTTCTTCATCGTTCGCTTTCTCGAGCGGCGTCGGGTGTCTCCGGTGCACGGGTCACAGGACGATCGTCTTTCCGTCGTCGAGTGCGGCCAGCAAGCCGGCCCGCAGTCGCTGCACATACAGGTCGACCTGGTCAGGTCTGGTGAGCATTGCTGGAACACCCGCGACCGCGACCGCGCTCAGCCGCACCGTCGACTTCACAGTGCTCTTCGACCTGGTCGGTCCGCCGCCATCGACGTTGGTGGGGATGTGCCCGCCTTCCCGCTCAGCTTCTGTTGGGTCCTCCTGCTCCGCCGCGGGCGAGTTGATCAGCACCTCGATCGCCGACTGGTAGGCGGTATCGAACGACCTTCGTGCCAGTGCCACCTGCCCCCGGGTCGTATGTGACCCGAGGCCGTCCAGAACGGATCGCAGCCCGTTTCGGGCCTGCTCCTGCGCCTTGTCCGTGGAGTCGCGGAACACCTGCTCCCGCAGCAGCGATTCCAGGCGTTCCTCGACGAGGCTCCGCAACGCGTCCCGATCGGAGGTAACCACAGCATCGAGGCGCTGGACCAGACGTAGATGCAGCTGCTTGATCTGCGGGACACCTCGGTAGAACGTGGGATTGTCGAGTGCGGACCGCAGGGCGTCGACATCGCTGCTATCGACGTCGTCGACCTCGGCGCCACGACGTTCCAGGAACATGCGGGCATCGTCGACGATGCCTCTCTGCTGTCCGCGTAGGAAGCCGCGGATCGGGTCCAGCACGTTTTCCTTGAGGTCGAGCAGCTCGTCGGAGTCAACCAGGAAGCCGCCGAGGTACCAGTCCTCATCGTTGCCTATCGCGGACCGGATGACAGCTGAAGCGTCAGCTACGGCTGCGCCGAACGGGTATGGAAGCCTCACCCAGTTGTCGAGTTCGGCCGCGTCCTCACCGAGCGCTGCCCGCACGCGGCTCACCAATTCCTCTGGTGTAGAGGGAATTTCGGAGGTGTCGCGGTATTCGTTCAGGAACGCCTGGAGTTTGCGCACCTTCGCCGGATCCTGTGCACGTACTTCCTCCACCGCAATCAGGCGGTGCTTCTTGGTGCTGCGCAGCTCCTCGGCGATCTCGGTGCGCACCAGAAGCCGGCTGTCGAGTTTCAATCGCACAGAACCGGTCTTCGTCCCGTGCGCGATCGCGGCCAGGACAGTCGTCATCGACCAACCGAACGGCGGGCGGGCGAAGTCGTCCACGAGGGAGCCGACTGTCGATGCGGTCTGGCGCACCTTCGCGTTGCGAACGGACACAACGATCGACCCGGCGAGGGTGTCGAGCGTCGATGTGACGTCGAGATCGAGGGTGGCCTCGTCTCGGAGGATCCGCCCGAGATCGGTCTCCTTGAGCGTGGAAATTCCCCGCGCTTCGTTGATCCGCGTGTACCGGGACTCGATGGCCACCTGCAGCGCTGCCTGCACACGGCCCTTCGCCTGCCCGCCGCCGATATCGAGCATGCTGCCGTTGTGCACCAGATCCGCAGTTGCGACGGCTTTCCGGATCTCACCGAGCACCTCGCGCTGGCGTTCCACATTGGCGCGCTGGTGGGAGTCCAGAATCCGCCTACGAGACTCCGGCAACGTCGATTTCATCTGCAGCTGCACGTAATCACGGGTCCGCACATACAGGTCGATGTCATCGCGGGTGCGCTGGCTCAGGTCGAGCACCACGAACACCGCCCCGGCATGGCCGACCGAATGGTGTTTGACGTCCTCGAGCGCGTGCCCGCTGTAAGGGGTGACGAAGCGCACGCTCAACTCCTCCGAGCGCCCCTGCCGCTCGCCGTCGAGCATCCGTTCCAGGCCCAGATCGACACCCGTGGCCTCATGCCGCACCTTCGCTCCGACACCCGACGCGTTCACGATCTCTTCGTTGAGCAGCTTTCTGATCGCGGATTCGTTGCGCTCGTGGTTCTTGATCGCCTTCTCGACATCCTGTTCCTCGTTGGTGAGGTAGGCGTAGGTCGAGCCGGTGCGCTGGACGTAGGTATTGGACTCGAGCAGCCGCAGGGCCCGCTCGATGTCCTCGTGGAGTGCCGCGACGTTCGTCTCGATCGCCGGTGTGAGCAGCACCGACAAGGACTGCGGGGTGGCCTCGAACTGCTCGATGTACTTGGTCATCAGCAGTGCCTTGAGCACGCGCAGTGCTAGGTCCGTGTCCGGCCCATCCAAGTTCCGGGCCGCGGTGGCGACGTTCTGTTTGACGGATGCGTTCACCGACTTCTCGATGCCGTCGTAGAACATGTCGAACGTGGCCAGTGCACCGACGTCGGCTGCCTTCATCACCGACCCGATATCTCTTGTCACGCCGAGCAGTGATCTCTCACCCACTGATGCGTGTCGGCCGGTGAAGGCATTGAAGTCCGACAATCCCCGCATCGCGTCGTGGAAGAGTTCGAACTGGTAGTCGACAAACGGGTAAGTACCGACGAAGTCCTCGACCGTCGAGTAGTTCTTGTAAGTCCGCTGGTCCTGGAAGGCGAACAGCGAACGGAAACGGTCCTCGTTGGCCGCGTAGACCACACCGAGCCGGGTGGCCCCGTCCCGGGTCTTTTCGAGCAGGCGCTTGGAGACCACCTCACGCACGTTCTTCGAATCCAGTTTCAGCTGAATCGCGAAGCGCGCCTGGATCTTCGAGAAGTCCTGCTGCTGCTCCTTGGTGCGGTCTCCGATGATCGAATCCATGACCTCCTGCGAAGTCACCATCACCCACGCACGGCCTCGGCACTTGACGTAGAGAGACTCGGCGATGGTCTGCAAGCTCAGCATCAGCTTCGTGTTCTGGCCGATGAACTGGCCGATCTCGTCCACGTAGAAGCCCACCCTGGCCGGCGATCCGGGCTGTTTGTCGAGCCACTCCGCGACCTCTTCTGCGAAGGACTCGATCGACACGCTGTAGTTCTCCCGGTAGGCCGTCAGTGGGCGCTCGAGCGACACGCCGGTAGCTTCCGCGTACGCCTTCTCCACTGCGGGCTCGACGATAACCGCGAGCTCGCGTCCCTGCTCCCACGGCTTTCCGTGGATACCCGCGAACGCCTCCTTGAACCGATCGAACACACCCTGCCCGGCGAGATCTCGCTCGAAACGAGCGATGTACGGGGTCTTGCCGAAATAGCCGGCAGCCTCGTAGAAGACCTGCACGAATACCTTCAGCAGCGCGTCGGGTTGGTTCTTCTCGTTCTTGTCGACCTTCTCGTCGATATTGAAGAGCAGCGACCGGGCCGGATCGCTGCGGAGCGTTCCAGCGCTCCCCGCAGGATCGCCTCGTGTGCGGGCACCTTGTCGAGGAAGGCGCCGACCACCTTCGTCCTAGCGATCCCGGCGCCGTCCACATCACCGAGCAGATATGCCAGCATCTTGAGCAGATGCGACTTACCGGAGCCGAAGAAACCGGCGATCCACACGCCGTTGGACTCCGGTTCGCCCGGGTGCGTGTACGCCTCGAGCAGGTCGGTCAGGTGCTTCGCCACTTCATCGGTGACGACGTACTCGCGCACTTCGGTCTCGAGCTGAGCGGAACCCGAGGCCTTGACGACACCATCGAGCGGCCGATCGATGTCGTTCGCGAGGATCTGCTCAATGTGCATCAGGACTGCTCCAATTCCAGTAGATCGAAAGCGCGGTAGTAATCGTCATCAGTGAGCCGATCGAACAGGACCAGCGATGACCCCTGCGTGGGTGACTGCCGGTAGGTGCCCGGGAACACCAGAACCACGGGTAGGTCGGCCAGCAGGGGTTGCAGGGTGTTGAGAACGGTGTGCGCACGTACCAGCGGGTACAGTCGACCGACGTTCGACAGCATGACGACCTGCGGCCGTGGCTGCTGTTCCCCGACGATCCGGGTGACGAAGGGTGACAGGTGCTCCTGCGGTGAGATCACGTTGCCGACACTCTCGCCGAACATCTCCTTCGGCAGTGCGGGTTCCTGTTCGAGGATCTGCGCCCATTGTCCGGTCTCGGACCACAATTCGGTCGCCGCGCGCCACAGATCGATGACACAGACCTCGATGCCGTCCTTGCGCAGCCGCGTAACCAGACGACGGTGTTCACCGACGACGTTCGGCTCGTCGGACGGCCGATACGCCAGTACGAAGTAGGGAACCTCGCCGATCTGCCCCTTCATCCCGAGGAAGCCCGGCGACCGCATTACCCGGTACGCGAGTTCAAATCGAGTCGTGAGCGGCAGCTCATCCGACAGTGGAGTGGTCATCGTGTTCCGTCCCGGCCGGCGAACGCGGCCACCTGTGCATCGTGGATCGGGAAACTCAGCAGGAGTTGGTCACCTACGGCAGCGACTACTGCCGACACTTCCGGCGCGGGATTTTTCGGCAGTACCCGATCTTCGTTGTCGAGCAGTCCGGCCTCTCGCAGCATACGGAACGTGTTCTGACGCAACTTGACTCTTGTGGAGGCGGTCGCGTCCCGAAGCGCGTCCACCCAGGATGACTGCAGGTTCCAGAAGGTGTCGAAATCGGCATAGCTAACGATGCCGCGCCCCGACACCAGTCGGTCGCGGACTACCTCCCGGCCGAAGTCGCGCAGGAAGCGGTAGCGCAGGCATGCCGCCAGCCACATCAGCTGCCGTGAATCGTCGACCGATCCGTGCGCAACCAGTTCCACGCCTGTCGGAGGGAGTTCGCCGAGCCGTTGCACGACTTCACGCGTCAGCCGCACGGTCGATGCCGTAGTACGTTGTTGAACGAGGTTCGATTCGACTGCCTTCGCACGTGCAGTCGCGGCATCGGGCACCCTGACCAACAGCCCTGCAATCGCAACCGCTTCTGTGCGCAGCAACCCGCCCGTCGTGAAAGACAAGCGGTAACTGCCGTCAGTCACGAACAACCTCCAATCCACTCACCACGGCCACGTCGGGGTACGGGCCACTGCATAATCGTAGGCAGGACGGGAATCCAGTTCCGCCGAGCCGTACGACACTAGTCGGTCGGACCGACATGTAGCGATCGAACGTCCAATGCGGAAAAGATCACCTCGTGGCCGCGCGGCTATTGAGTTCCGGAAGATGACCATGGAGGTGTCAGGTGGCTCATATGCGGCAAGCGGTTGAGCACAGCCACCCCGTCCCCCTGCCGATAGTCGAATCACCGACGTTCTCACCTCTGATGCCTGAAATAAGAGGGTGTCTTATGGGCTCTTCGAACTTGGTGGGGGTCTGGTGTGACTGACGACGTGCGTGTCGGTGACAGAGAAGGGGCTCGCGCCCTTGTGGACTGGGTGTTCTCTACGCATCCAGCAACAAAGGCGCGAGCGTGTCCAACAGTAGTTCATTGCTGCTCGGTCTCGGCGGCATCATCGTCGAGACCGTCGTCGTCGATCCTGACCAGGGCCGGGTGGTGCGGGTTCGGACCGCACCGCAGTGGGTCGGGCTGTGCCCGGCCTGCGGTACCCGGTCACCTCGTTCGCGAGGTTGGGTGACGACCCGTCCCCGGGACATCAAGCTCGGGCCGGATCGCCCCGTGATCGAGTGGAACAAGCAGAAATGGTTGTGCACCAACACTTCCTGTGACCGTAAGACGTTCACCGAATCGGTGCCGCAGATCCCGCCGCGCGCCCGGATCACCGCTCGCGCCAAGACCGAGATGGCCCACGCCGTACTCGACGACATGCGGTCGGTATCGGCAGTCGCGGTGGCCTACGGACGCAGCTGGAACACCTGTCACACCGCGCCGGCCCGCCTCGCCGATGTGGTCTTGGCCGGCGAACCGCAACCGGTGACCGTGCTCGGCATCGATGAAACACGACGGGGTAAAGCGAAATACGAAACAGATCCCCACACCGGCACACGCGTGTGGATCGACCGGTTCGACACCGGTCTGGTCGACATCACCGGCCCCGGCGGGCTGCTGGTGCAGGTCAACGGCCGTTGCGCAAAACCGGTCACCGACTGGATCGGCGAACGCAGCGGCGACTGGCGTGAGCAGATCACCCACGTGGCGATCGACATGTCGGTCGTCTACGCCAAGGCCGCCCGCGAAGCGCTACCACACGCACAGCTGATCGTGGACCGGTTTCACCTGGTCAAACGCGCGAATCACATGATCGAGGTGGTACGCCGCCGCGTTACCTGGGCCTGCCGTGGCCGCCGCGGCCGCGCAAAGCCGACCCGGAGTGGATCAACCGCCGCCGACTGCTGCGCGGCGCCGAACGACTCACCAGCGACCAACACACCCGCCTGATCGCGGCCCTCGATACCGCCGACCCGAACGGGGACATCTTCGCCGCGTGGATCGCCAAGGAACTGCTACGAGACGTGCCGGCCTGCACCGACCGTGGCGGTCTCGGCTACGAGATCCGCACTGCGCTGCACCATTTCTACACCTTCTGCGCCGACACCAAAGTTCCCGAGATCCACGACCTCGCCCAGACCATCGAACAATGGCAGGAACCGATGATCGCCGCCATCACCACCGGGCTGTCGAACGCCCGCAGCGAGGGCTACAACCGCATCGTCAAACACATCGGCAGCATCGCGTTCGGACTCGGAAGAGCCGGTAATCCACCCGCGCGAGAGGCGATGGATCTGTATAACGACGAACTCGGCAGAACGATTGCCCAGGAAAATCCGGACGCCACCCCCGAGCAGCTGCGAACCAAAATTGCCGAGGCTATTCAGGATGGGAAGGCGATCATGCTCACCGCTCCGGACGAACACACCACTCCACAGGTTACGTGGAGCAATGCGGTTCAACCCGGTCAAACCAAAATCCAGTCCGGAGGCGGCGTGGCACTACCTGGGAAGAGGTGAAAGAACTATGAAAATCAGGTCCCTCATCGTCGCTACCGCAATGGTGCCAATGCTGAGCAGCTGCTTCGCGAATCAACCGGACACAGAACCCTGTGAAACGAATATTTTCAACTTCAGAAGCAACAAGGAACCGCTCGGCTCTGCCATAGATTTCGATGAGGCATCACGCACGGCAGCGCAGGGTTCGGCCCCGGTCACCCTCGGTGAGGTCACCCGAACAGCCGGCTGGAACGACAACTGGGATCGCATGGTCGATGTATTCTTGCCGACAACTGCCGAGAAGCTGTACAAGCAAACACAAACGAACAAAAATCAGATTTGCTGGAAGAACTGGCCCGAACCACTAGCCATCGATGATGATCATGTGCCAGGGGGCTTATACCTCTTCTTCGCGGACGGCAAACCGGTACAGGTTGTAGAATGGCCTTTCGACCAAAAGTTTCTGAGTATGAAGCATCTCCCTGACCTCACCCCTCAGACAGTACTCATCCCGGACCCGAGTGGTCCGAAACTTATTCCCGCACAATAAATTCCCGTAGCGATACTGAACCGCCCATGTCGCGATCGCTCGACCGAAGCCGATCAGCCGAACACGAACCGAGAAGAACCCGCCCCCGGAATCACCCCTCGAAAGCCGACTCGAGCCACGCCTGACAAAACCATAATCACCAAGTACCGTCCGGACACCACAACCCCGCCCCTTCGGAGCGACCGTTCGCGGCCGAGTGATCGAAGCGCACGCGCCGAAGGCGCAAGTCTCGATCACTCGGCCGCGAAACTCCAAGGACCGCGAACCCGCCGCGCCCGCGCGGCCGAGAACACAGCCGAAATCACAGCATGCAGGACACGCAACCCTCGACTTCGGTTCCCTCCAAAGCCATTTGGCGCAAACGGATGTAGTAGAGGGTCTTGATCCCCTTGCGCCAGGCGTAGATCTGGGCGCGGTTGACGTCACGGGTGGTGGCGGAGTCCTTGAAGAACAGCGTCAGCGACAGCCCCTGGTCCACGTGCTGGGTGGCCGCAGCATAGGTGTCGATGATCTTCTCGTAGCCGATCTCATAGGCGTCCTCGTAATATTCGAGGTTGTCGTTGGTCATATAGGGCGCCGGGTAGTAGACACGCCCGATCTTGCCCTCCTTGCGGATCTCGATCTTCGATGCCACCGGGTGAATAGAGCTGGTGGAGTGGTTGATATAGGAGATAGAGCCGGTCGGCGGCACCGCTTGCAGATTCTGGTTGTAGATGCCGTGCGCCATGACCGAAGCTTTCAGCTCACGCCAGTCGTCCTGAGTCGGGATGTGTATGCCCGCGTCTGCGAACAGCTGCCGGACCCGATCCGTCTTCGGCTCCCACACCTGATCGGTGTACTTGTCGAAGTACTCGCCGCTGGCATACTTCGATTCGGGAAAGCCGCCGAAGTAGCGTCCGCGCTCGATCGCGATCCGGTTCGATGCCTGGATCGCGTGGTAGACAACGGCGTAGAAGTAGATATCGGTGAAGTCGATGCCCTCTTCTGACCCGTAATGGATGCGCTCGCGCGCCAGGTAACCGTGTAGGTTCATTTGTCCGAGGCCGATGGCGTGCGAAGAATTGTTGCCCTGCTCGATCGAAGGAACCGAGTTGATGTGGGTCTGGTCCGACACCGCGGTCAGCGCCCGGATAGCCACCTCGATGGTCTGGGCGAGGTCGGGTGAGTCCATGGTCTTGGCGATGTTCAGCGAGCCGAGGTTGCAGGAGATGTCCTTGCCGACCTTGGCGTAAGACAAATCAGCGTTGAACTCCGATGGCGTAGACACCTGCAGGATCTCTGAGCACAGATTGGAGTGCGTGATCTTACCCTCGATCGGGTTGGTCCGGTTCACCGTGTCTTCGAACATGATGTACGGATAGCCGGACTCGAACTGCAGCTCTGCGATGGTCTGGAAGAATTCCCGCGCCTTGATCTTCGACTTGCGGATACGCTTGTCGTCGACCATCTCATGATATTTCTCGGTGATATCGATATCGGCGAACGGCTTACCGTAGATGCGTTCCACATCGTAGGGCGAGAACAGATACATATCCTCGTTCTTCTTGGCCAGTTCGAAGGTGATGTCCGGGATCACCACGCCCATCGAGAGGGTCTTGATGCGGATCTTCTCGTCTGCGTTCTCCCGCTTGGTGTCCAGGAACCGGTAGATATCCGGGTGGTGCGCGTGCAGGTAGACCGCACCCGCACCCTGGCGCGCGCCGAGCTGGTTGGCGTAGGAGAACGAGTCCTCCAGCAGCTTCATGATCGGGATGACGCCCGAACTCTGGTTCTCGATCTTCTTGATCGGCGCGCCGTGCTCGCGAATGTTGCTGAGCAGCAACGCGACACCACCACCACGCTTGGACAGCTGCAGCGCGGAGTTGATCGAGCGCCCGATGGACTCCATATTGTCCTCGATGCGAAGGAGGAAACAAGACACCGGCTCGCCGCGCTGCTTCTTACCCGAGTTCAGGAAGGTCGGGGTGGCCGGCTGGAACCGGCCGTCGATGATCTCGTCGACCAGTTGGGTCGCCAACACCTCGTTGCCTGCGGCGAGGGTGAGCGCGACCATACATACCCGGTCCTCGAACCGCTCCAGGTAGCGCTTGCCGTCGAAGGTTTTCAGTGTGTACGAGGTGTAGTACTTGAACGCGCCGAGGAAGGTCGGGAACCGGAATTTCTTGGCATAGGCCTGCTTGAACAGCTTCTTGATGAATACGCGGCTGTACTGCTCGAGCACCTCTGGCTCGTAGTAGTTCTCGCTGATCAGGTAGTCCAGCTTCTCGTCCAGGTTGTGGAAGAAGACGGTGTTCTGGTTGACATGTTGTAGGAAGTATTGATGGGTGGCCTCCCTGTCCTTGTCGAACTGGATCTCGCCGTCCGGACCGTACAGGTTCAGCATCGCGTTGAGGGCGTGGTAGTCCAGCGCCTCGCCCGCCTCGGCACTGCGGACCGGAGGTTGCTCTAAGCGAGCTGTTTTTCCGGCCGGTGCTGTCGTTGCTGTTGCCAAAACAATCCCAATCCCTCTCGGACGCGTTCGACGTCCTCAGCAGTTCCCATGAGTTCGAAGCGATACAAGTACGGCACCCCGCACTTACGCGCGATCAGCTCGCCCGCGTAGCAGTAGGTCTCACCGAAATTCGTATTGCCCGCGGCGATGACACCGCGCAGCAAAGCGCGGTTGGCCGGGTCGTTGAGGAACTCGGCGACCTGCCGGGGCAGGAAGTCCTTCTCGGAGCGTGCGCCCCCCAGAACGTGTCGGCCGCCCCCGTAGGTCGGGACGATCAGCACATACGGCCGATCTGCGCGCAAGGAGTCCGCGATACGCAGTGGTATGCGAGTGGCCGGGAGACCCAGCTTCTCGACGAAACGATGGGTATTCCCCGAAGCGCTGGAGAAGTAGACCAGCGACGCAGACTTCGCCATGATCAGCTCCCTCCGCTCAGCAGCGCTCGCGCCGGATCTCTCGGGCTCGTCCCGCGGACGAGCCGGAAGCGGTCACGCCGCCACAGTCGCGAGCGACTTGATGCGGTCGGGCCGGAAGCCGGACCAGTGGTCCGTCCCCGCCACCACGACCGGCGCCTGTAGATACCCGAGGGCCAGGACGTAATCACGCGCCTCGTCGTTCTCGGAGATATCGATGACCCGGTAGTCCACCCCAGCTTTGTCGAGAGCCTTGTAGGTGGCGTTGCATTGGACACACGCGGGCTTGGTGTACACGGTGACAGTCATTGACATCCCTCTCTCCTAGTGCCTGATCCACAGCCTGTGATCCCATGCGATGCATGATCCGAGGCATGCTGCGCAAACTTTCGGATCCGGACTCGAATTCTCCGATTGGCCGACGTGCGCCGAGCGAATCCCTCGCCGTCTTCCAGTATCGAAGACACTACACCTAGTGGCAGACAGATTCATCCAACACGACATGTAGCGAGTCACCACAACGAAATTTCACCGGGAGAAGTACCAGGAAACTCGATTCACCCCAGATAGAACAGTGCTCCATATCACAAACACGTCGTATAGCTAATTTTTAGCAAACCGACTGATGCGCACGAATCCCGCCACCCCGCCGAGGCGGGCAGCGCACGAGACCGGAGAGGAAGCATACATGGAAGCCGGCCCGATGCGAGTGGCCTCGACCAGTTCACACATCGCGATCAACGGCCACACCGGTAACGCTGAACCCTCGCCGACACGCGGCCGACAATGCCTGCCTCGGCACCGGTCACGCACCGATGCCGTTTCAGAGCCACACCAACGAACAGGTCGACGACGATCAGGGCAGGAACACATCGTCCGGCACGTGGTCATCGGCTGAATCACCAGTAGACTCCGGCGCCATGCGGAGTGTGCGCGAACTGATCATCAAGGAACTGGGCGTCCAGCCAACGATCGAACCGAAGATCGAGGTGCGGCGCCGGATCGATTTCCTCGTGGAGTATCTTAACGCCACTCCGGCAAGGGGTTTCGTTCTCGGCATCAGTGGTGGACAGGACAGCGCTCTCGCCGGAAGGCTTTGCCAGCTCGCGGTCGAACAACTGCGCGCAGACGGAAAGGAGGCGACGTTTCTCGCCGTACGGTTGCCCTACGGTGTGCAGGCTGATGAGGCCGACGCGCAGATCGCGCTGAACTTCATCCAGCCGGACCGCCAGATCGCGGTGGATGTGCGACCCAGCACGAACGCGGCGGCTACGGAGACGGCAGCCGCATTGCGAATGGACACGCTGCGCGACTTCGTGCGCGGCAATATCAAGGCACGCGAACGCATGGTCATCCAGTACGCGTTGGCCGGGCAGGAAAACCTGCTGGTGGTCGGTACCGATCACGCGGCGGAGGCGGTCACCGGTTTCTTCACCAAGTACGGTGACGGCGGTGTCGACCTGACCCCACTCACCGGGCTCACCAAGCGCCAAGGCGCGGCGCTACTACAGGAGCTCGGCGCACCGGCAGGCATCTGGTCCAAGATCCCCACCGCGGATCTGGAGGACGACCGGCCCGCCCTGCCCGACGAGGAGGCCCTCGGAATGCGCTATACCGAGATCGACGATTACCTGGAAAACAGGGAGGTCACAGCGGAAGTCGCGGCCAAGATCGAATCCATCTACTCGGGTACCCGGCACAAGCGAACCGTCCCGGTGACGCCGCTGGACACCTGGTGGCGGTCCTGACTTGTTCACTTGTTCAGCCCGTTCGCAGGCGGCTCATCCGCCCGCGAACGGTGGAAGGACATCCACTCTAGCGCTCAGCGCGAACTCTGGGTTACGGGTGAGCTCGTCACCGATCAGATAGGCACATACCGAGAGCATCTTGTCTACATCCGGTCCGTAGGTGGCCGACAACGCGGCACGTAGATCCGCCACCGTGGCGCCTGCTGGGAAGTCGAGGGTCTCTCCTGCCTTGCCTACAGCGTCGGCGATCGCGGCGAAATAGCGGATCTCAACCACCGATAGCTCCCATCGTCCGCTCCGGAGGGACAAAGCCCTCGGCGTCGATGCCATGGCCCGCCCACTTGTTCCACATCGCACCACGCCAGAGGGTGGCGAGCTCCGCGTCGTCTGCGCCGGAACGCAGCGCTTGGCGCAGATCGAACTCCTGATCGCTGAACAAACAGGAACGTAGCATGCCATCGGCGGTGAGCCGGGTGCGGTCGCACGTGTCGCAGAACTTGCGCGTCACCGTCGCGATGATGCCGACAGTGCCCGGCCCCCCGTCCACCAGCCATCTCTCCGCGGGCGCCGCCGGATCGGCCCGTCCCGCCGCAGTGAGCTCGAACCGAGCTCCGAGCACTTCGAGCAGCTCGGCGGCGGTAACCATGCTGTCTCGGGCCCACTCATGGTCAGCATCGAGCGGCATCTCCTCGATGAACCGCAGCTCGCAGCCTTGATCCAGGCACCAACGCAACAACTCCGACGCACCAGAAAGGGTCGGGCGCATCAACACGGCGTTGACTTTGACCGGAGCCAACCCGGCGTCCCGGGCGGCGCGGATACCAGCGAGCACGGACTCGAGGCGGTCGCGCCGAGTCAACCGCGCGAAACCGGCCCGGTCAACCGTGTCCAGCGACACATTCACCCGGTGCAAACCGGCGGCGACGAGTGCATGAACACGGTGCGCCAGTCCGACGCCATTGGTCGTCATGGCTAGCGGGACATGCGGCACCTGAGCATGACAGCCCGCGATAATGTGTTCCAGGTCGTGGCGTAGCAATGGCTCGCCTCCGGTGAAACGGACCTCACTCACCCCCAGTTCGCACACCGCGAGCCGCACCAACCTGACAATCTCGTCCGCCGTGAGCAGTTCCTCCCGAGGAATCTCCGGCAGACCCTCTTCTGGCATGCAATAGGTGCAGCGCAGCGAGCACTTCTCGGTAATGGAGACACGTAGGTCCCGGGCGACGCGCCCGAAACGATCCAGTAGGAACGGAGTGTCGGGGCGGCCGTCCAGCGAAGGACGCCCGGAACGCACAGCGGGAATCCCTATCTCGACCCGAGTCACCTGCCTATTATGACCGTCTTCTCCGAATCCGTGAATCCGCCAGGCCCACCAGGAAGCTCACCACCTTCCTGCCCGGAGAGTGAGCTCACCCGTCATGGCCACGACCAGGGCAACAATTCACCGGAACGAATCCGAAGCAGTAAAGTAGTGGTGGAAACAGAGAGTTCCCTGGAGAGGGCGCTAGGCTGACTCGCATGAAACCTCGGCCCGCGAGCATCTCGGCCAGGACCGTCGACGATTACCGGGACAGCATCGAGCAACTATTACGCCCGCTGGCCGCCCGCACGGTCGAGTCTGTCGCGCTGTCACGGGCACTGGGCAGCCAGCTGACCGAGGACATCCGGTCGCCGATAGACCTGCCGGTGTTCCGGAACTCCGCGATGGACGGGTATGCGGTCCGCTCCGAGGCGGTAGCGGACGCACCGGTCACGCTGCCACTGGTCGGCGTAGTCGCCGCGGGCGCTGCGAGTCCCCCGCCGCTACCTCGGGAGGCGGCGATAAAGGTGATGACCGGTGCCCTGCTCCCGCTCGGCGCGGACTGCGTGGTCCCAGTGGAGGACACCCGCACCGCCGACTCCGAGGTGACCGTCCTACGACGCTGTAGCGCAGGAGAATTCGTTCGTGAACCAGGCACCGATGTACGAGCCGGTGATCTGCTCGTCCATGCGGGAACTGCCTTGGCGCCGCGGCACATCGCGGCCCTCGCCGCAGTCGGCCTGTCGACGGTACCGATGTTTCGCGCGGTCCGCGGTGCGGTCATCACTACCGGTGACGAACTGGTCGCCGCGGGAAACGCCCTGCGTCCCGGACAGATCTACGATTCCAACGGCGTCGCCTTGGCAGCCGCGCTCGCCGCGAACGGGGTCGATGTCGTCTCGGTCACGCACAGTACCGACGATCCGGCACGTTTTCTCACGCTGCTGTCCGCCGCGACCAAGACAGCTGATGTGGTATTCACCTCCGGCGGCGTGTCCAAGGGTGACTTCGAAGTGGTCAAGCATGTACTCGAGCCGCTCGGCGGACAGTTCGGTTCGGTAGCGATGCAGCCAGGCGGCCCGCAGGGGCTTACTGTCGTAGCCGGAGTGCCGGTGCTCAGTTTCCCCGGCAACCCGGTGAGCACAATGGTGTCGTTCGAGATATTCGCCCGCCCGATCCTGCGGCGCCTCGCCGGTCTGCCCGAGGTAGACCACTATCAGCTTCCGCTGCGCACCGCCGTATCGCACTCCCCGGCGGGGAAGCGGCAGTTCCTGCGCGGCAAACTGAGCCACGCCCGGCCAGGGGAAGCGACTACATCGCACTGGCCTCCGGAGGCTGTCGAGGTGGTATCCGGACCTGGCTCGCATCTGGTGGCAGGCATGGCGTGGGCCGATGCGCTGATCGATGTGCCCGCCGAGGTCACCGCACTGCCAGTGGGCACGCCTGTGCGAGTGTGGTCACTATGAGCGAGTTGTCCCATATCGACCACGAAGGTCGCGCCCACATGGTCGATGTGAGCGCGAAAAGCGATACCACCCGGATCGCTGTCGCGGCGGGTGAATTGCACACTACGACCGAGGTAGTCGCATTGGTGCGAGCAGATGATCTGCCGAAGGCGGATGTGCTGTCCACTGCTCGCATCGCAGGCATCGGCGGAGCGAAGAAGACCTCGGAGCTCATCCCGCTGTGTCATCAGCTGGCGCTCTCCTCGGTACGGATCGAATTCGGTTTCACCGACACCGCGATCACGATCGAGGCCACCGTGAAAACCAAGGGACCGACCGGTGTCGAGATGGAGGCACTCACCGCGGTCACCGTCGCCGGTCTCACCCTGCACGACATGGTGAAGGCGGTCGACCCAGCGGCAATGCTCACCGAGGTGCGATTACTCACCAAAGAAGGCGGTAAAAGCGGGCACTGGACACGCAAGACGAACACCGAGCAACAGACACCGATTCGGCACGCTGGCGAAGCCCACTCGTCCAGTGCCGCCGGAGAACCGGCACCAGAGGCCGAACCTGAATTCGACCGGGTCGACCGCTCGGCCGTGGTGCTGGTCGCTTCTACCGGTGCCGCGGCGGGCACCCGCACCGATACCACCGGGACTGTCCTCACTGAATGGCTTGCCGGACTCGGCTTCTCAGTGCGAGGTCCGCTGATCTACGCTGACGCGAAGATCGCGCTCGGCCTGTCCGACGCATTGCGCTTCGAGCCGGCACTAGTGATCAGCACCGGCGGAACCGGCCCCTCTCCCACCGACTCGACCCCCGAAGCGACCCTTGCCGTGCTGGATCGCGAACTACCCGGCGTGGCCGAAGCTATCAGGCAACGTGGCACCGCTACATTCCCGCTCGCCGCACTGAGCCGCGGGGTGGCCGGGCTCGCAGGCCGTTCGGTGATCGTGAACTTGCCCGGTTCGCCCGGCGGTGTCAGAGACGGCATCGCGGTGTTGGAACCGCTGCTCGATCATCTGCTCGCCCAAGCAACCGGAGGTGGCGATCATGGCGACGACTGAAACTATGGTCCGTCTCGCTCGAATCAGCGATCACCCACTCGACCCCGCCGAGGTCGAAACCGCAGTGACAGGGCCGCACTATGGCGCAACTGTGGTGTTCACGGGAAAGGTCCGTGATCATGATGGTGGACAGGCGGTTTCGGCCCTGGAGTACTCCGCGCACCCACAAGCCGAACGTTTCCTGCGCACCATCTGCGCGGAACTGGCCACCAGGCACGGACTGCCGGTTGCCGCAGTGCATCGGGTCGGCGCGCTCACCATCGGCGATCACGCGATCGTCGTCGCGGTGGCGGCAGCCCACCGCGACGAGGCCTTTACGGCCTGCGCGGAACTGGTGGATCGGATCAAACACGATGTTCCGATCTGGAAACGGCAATTGTTCGCCGACGGTCTGTCCGAATGGGTGAATGCCTGCGGATAAGCTGCCCAACGGAGTCCCGATACGCTCAATGGGGTGTATAGCGCCAAACACCGAGCATGCTCGATGAATCGAGCGGATCGGCGGCATCATGCACGATGTCGCGTAACCGGGCCAGAGCAGTCTCGGCATGCAAACCGACCCCGATGAGCACCACACATGTGCCGCGGCGTTCACCTCGCGACCAACTGCCCGGTTCGAAGACGATATGGCGGCCGACCATGTGCACGACGAACTTTCTGCGTTCGTTCGCGACGCCGAAAGCGACGAATCCCTTGACGCGTAACAACCCCGGAGGCGGATCTTCCAGAAAACCGATCAGTTTGCGCGGATCCAGCGCCGACCCACTGCGGAACGAGACACTGGTGTAATCATCATGCAGATGACGATGCCCGGCTTCGTCGCGGTCGTGCTCGGTGAGCAGGTCGTCGAAACTCAATTGCTCGGGTTCCTGGAGTATCCCACGTACCGACTGATCGAACAGCAGCCCAGGATCGATCCGGCCGTGCGTCGTCGCATACACCGGCACCGGGCCGACAAGCGCGCCGATATCCGCCCGCAACTGGGCCAGTTGCCCCTGCAGTACCCGATCGGCTTTGTTCACCACTACCAGATCGGCCAGCCGCAGGTGCGTGATCAGCTCCGGATGGCGCGTGCTACTTGCTGGAAACTGTTCAGCATCGACCACTTCGACCAAACCGCCGTAGCGGATGCGCGGATTGTCGCTGCCGATAACCATCCGGATGAGATTGCGCGGTTCGGCCAGGCCGCTGGCCTCTACGACGATCACATCGATCTTGGCGCGCGGCTGCGCGAGCCGAGTGAACAACTCGTCGAGCTCGGTGACATCGACCGCGCAACATACACAACCGTTGCCGAGCGAAACCATGGCGTCGACCTGGCCGGCAACCAGCATCGAATCGATATTGATCGCCCCGAAGTCATTGACCACCACCCCGATTCGAGTTCCCCGATTGTCCCGTAGCAAGTGGTTGAGCATGGTGGTCTTCCCCGCACCGAGAAATCCCGCGACGAGCAGAACAGGAATCCGGTCGACCATTCCGCTCACCCTACTGCGCCACACGACCTACTGGACATCCGGATACTGCCCCTCGGCGTGACGCCGCTAGCGACAGGCATATTCAGTGCGCAGGCCGTTCTGCCTTTTAGCTACTTCTAGGCTACTTCGAGGGAGCGAGCAGCATGCTTGCCAGGGTGTAGGCGAAGTTGACCAGCTCCGTGGTGAGAGTGGCGCTGTCCATGCCGAGCAATGTCGCCAACGGCTCGAGTAGCTCCGCCAGCGTCCCGGCTTCCATCTGCTCGTTCGGTACGCTCGGCAATTGCCGCATTTCTGGCACAACCTGTGCCTCGGGGTCGGTCGGAGCCGTCCCTTGCGGCACATCTGGAAGCAGCGGAGTCTGCGGTGTTCCCGGATTCGCCTGCGGATCGCTCTGCTCCACCGCCGATCCATCGGATGATGTGCCCGGTTGCGGGCTGGTCTGCACCGGGGATCGATCTGATGCTCTTTCCGGCGGCGAGGTATCCAGCAGATAGCCGACCAACCCGGTCGTCAGCGCGATCGCATGCTGGAGTTGCCCTTCCGGTGTTTCCAACAGCGCCGCGTCCACGGGATTGCCGCCGTTGCCCATCTCGAGAAAAACGACAGGAACCGTGGTCAGCGCGGGTCCGGCGACATCCCTGCGGATCTGCAGCCCGTCCACCACACCGCCGTAGTTCGCCGAGACGAAACCCGCCTTCTGGTATGCGTCGCGCACCGCCTTCGATGCAGCACGGCCTGATCCGGACTGGACTCGGTCGATAGGTGCGTTCGGGATAGGCAGCTCAGGAACGATCAGATGGAAACCGTGATACTGCGCGGGCGCACTGTCAGCATGGATACTCACGGCGACATCGGCGCGCGACCGGTTCGCCGCATGCGCCCGGTCGTCGATACATCCACCCCAGCCGAAGTCGTCCTGACGACTCAGCACGACATATGCGCCGAGACCTTCCAGCGCGGCCTTGACCAACTGGGCGACGCTCCAGGTGATGGTGTGTTCCGGAACGCCGTTCAACGTGGTCATCCCAGTGGTCTGACAATCCTTGGCACCACCTCGGCCATCGCTGACCGGCTTGGCCAGAACTTCGGAATGGTTCGGCCCCTGATGTCCAGGGTCGAGGAATACGGTCTTACCCACAAGCGTGTTCTCTGCGTCGAATACACTCGGTGTAGCCTGCGCGGTGACCGGGATCGCACCGGAAAAAATTCCCGCTACCACGGCAGTAACGGCGACACAGAGCCCAATCCTGACGATGCTCGGCTTCATATGCGGTCGGCCCTCCAAGGCGGAGCGCCCCTCCCTTCCCACTTGTGACACCAAACTCGATAGTCAACTTCGACAACACGCGTCTCAGCACAGCAAGGGGAGCTACTGCAGTGTGCCAGCATCAGCGGCGCAGTTCCGTCAGGCACACTGTGGAAGTTTGCGCAAAGATTGCAGACCGTAATGTACTCGAGTCTTCACCGTGCCGACCGGAACGCCGAAATCATCAGCGACCTCCTGGTAGGCGCGTCCACGTAGGATCACCTCGCGCACAGCCGCCCGCTGCGCGATAGGGAGCGATGCCAGTAGCTGTGCCACCAGTAAATCGTCGACCAGACCGTCGGAGAAATCGGGGTTCGCATGGCGGGAATCGGCGAGTTCGCTGATCTCATCCCAGCCGGAATCCCCCGGTCGCGCAACGCAGGCACGGAGCAGATCGTTGAGAATATTGCGCTCGATCGCCAGTAGCCAGGTCCGAACCGAACCTCTGGTCTCATCGAACTGCGCGCACGAACGCCAAGCGCGCAACAACGTTTCCTGTACCGCCTGTTCCGCCAGCCCGCGGTCACCGAGCATCCGCATGGCTCGCCAATGCAGCAATGTGTGGTCGGCGGCGAGCACGGCGCCGAGCCCGTCATCGGTGCACAATCGCGCACATCGATGACCGCACCGCACCGAACGGCCTGCGCTGTTGATATGTCTGGCACCCTTCATATCAGGGATATCGCGGCGCAGCGATCCGATGACAACACCACGCACGCGTCGATCACTACCGCAACAGACAACAGCAGGCACCACCACGGACCACGCCTGCGCGCAGTCCGAGCGGACGTCGCAGGCGCAATCGAGTTGTCCACCGAGTACCGCCAGGCCAGCACCCGACTGTTTCCTAGTAGAGCCGGACATTCCTAGTGGAGCCGGACACCTGGGCGTTCCTCTGTGCGGACGAACGCTCCCGCGACCCCTCTGGCACTCACTTCACCATGGTGAACTGCATGACGTTGATACGGCCCGCACGGAATTGCTCCGCGGAACCGGTCAGATACTTCAGATACCGGTCGTAGACTTCCTCGGACGCGAAAGCGATCGCCTCTGCACGATGCGACCGCAGTGCCTCGGCCCAGCAATCGAGTGTGCGTACATAATGGGGCCGCAGTTCCTGGATGCGCTCCGTGCCGAGTCCGGCACTTCCGGCCAGCCGAGTGATCTCGGCGGGCTGCGGCAGCTGTCCGCCGGGGAAGATTTCCCGCTTGATGAAGATGTGGAACAGCGCGTCGTCGCGGGTGACAGGAATGTTCATGCGATGCATGTCTTTGAGCGTGTAGCCGATAATAGTGTGCAGAAGCATCCGGCCTTCCGGCGGAAGTATCCGACGACACCGATCGAAGAACGCCGCATAACGCTCCCGCCGGAAATGCTCGAACGCACCGATACTCACGATCCGGTCGGCATCGTCATCGTATTCCTCCCACCCCTGCTGTCTGATCTCGACACCGGTAAGACCTTCCCGGTCGATCAGCTCCTGGACATAATCGTACTGATTACGGCTGAGTGTGAGCCCGATGACCTTGACCCCGTACTCCGTGACGGCACGCAACATCGTCGCGCCCCACCCGCACCCGATATCGAGCAGAGTCATTCCCGGCCACAGATCGAGCTTGCCGAGCGCCAGATCGATCTTGGCGCGCTGTGCTTGTTCGAGCGTCATATCCGCGCTCTCGAAATAGGCGCAACTGTAGGTCATCGACGGGTCGAGAAACAGTGCGTAGAACTCGTTGGACAGATCGTAATGCGCCTGTACTTGCTGATAGAACGGTTGAAGATCAGTCATCACGTTCTCCTGCTCATCGAGGGTTACGAGCTGATACGCGAGAGTGTTCTTCGTTTACCGTATCGCCTTGTGCGATAACGACCTGCTGCTTGCGCTCGTGTCGCGTTCTCGTGGCGACGATCAGGCGAGATGTTTCCGTGCCGAGCCACTGCGAAGGGGCGGCGTGGATATCGAAACGTCCTGCGACGCATCGTGCGTCGTGCTACCCACCGAACCCTATCCGCGAGTGGAGAACTCTGTCGCGAAGTGGGCCGGAACCGCCCCGCCTGCGTCCGGGACTACGGTACCGCGCAGGGAGGTTCCCACAGTTTCCCGCAGGAAGCTCCAAGCGATCAGGCCGATCAGAGCAGCGCCGATCATATAGACCGCAGGGAACAGAGCCCAACCGGTCGCTTCGATCACAGCCTCGTTGATCAGCGGCGCGGTGCCACCGAAGACAGCGGTGGAGAAATTGTAGGCCAGGGCGAAACCCGCGTAGCGAACATGAGTCGGGAAGATAGCGGGAAAAGTGGAGCTGATAGTGGACAACTGCGGCACGTAACACAGCCCGAGCACAATGAAGCCGATAATCGCCCAACCGGTGCCCCGACCCATCAACCAATACATCGGCACCGCGAGCACCGCGAGACCTACCAGCGAGAACAACCACAGCGGACGGCGACCGACACGGTCGGACAACCGACCGAAAAACGGCAACACCAGCATCATCACCAACTGTCCGACCAGCATCATCGCGGTGGTGGTCGACTCACCCATGCCGAGCGTGTTCTGCAGATAGGTAGGTTGATAGGTCAACAAAGTATAGTTCACCACATTGAGCGCGACGACCAACCCCGCGAGAGTGAGCATCTCGCGCCGGTAGGTGGTCAATACCGCGCGCAGGCCACCGGGCGGGTGTTCCCGCTTCGCGACTTCGCTGAAGACGGGACTCTCGTCCAGCTTTCCCCGCAAATACCAGCCGATCGCACCGAGCGGGACGGCTATCAGGAACGGAATGCGCCAGCCCCAGCTCTCCATGCCCTCCGAGCCGAGCACGAGCTGACAGACCAGCACCGTCGCGGAACCGCCGACGAAGCCGGCGAGCGTGCCGAACTCCAGAAAGCTGCCGATGAACCCCCGTTTGCGGTCATCGGCGCACTCAGCCAGATATGTTGCGGCACCGCCATACTCACCACCGGCGGAAAACCCTTGCACCACCCGGAGAGCAATGAGCAGAGTCGGCGCGAGTACACCGACAGTCGCATGGGTCGGCAACAGGCCGATAGCGCCGGTAGCAGCGGCCATGAGCAGGATTGTGACGGCCAATACGGCCTTGCGGCCGATCCGGTCGCCGAGCGGCCCCCACACCATCCCGCCGAGCGGCCGGAGCACGAACGAGACGGCAAACCCGAGCATGGTGCCGAGCGTGCCCAAGGCACCGGGAAAGAAAGCGTGGGTGAGGTAAGTCGCAGTGGCGGCGTAGACACCGTAATCGAACCACTCGGTAGCATTGCCCATGGCCGAGGCCGCCACAGAGCGCCGTAGCGGGACATTCTCTGGTACGCGGTCGGTCACGTACACGTCCTCTCCAGCCCGTCCACGGACCTCGATTCGTTGCACCTCCGGTTCCTGGATCCGGGGGTCGGCACGATGTAAGGAAATACCCAGTCACCCGTACAGCAAACGAGAAATAAATATAAAATTACCGATCTGAGCTGCTGGTAGACAGAAATCCATGATAGCTATCAGCGTAATAGTCAATTCCCGGCAAGCAACACGACCACCCGCATCCCCAGCAGGGCTGGATCAAGACAACCCAACAGGGCTGGATCAGGACAACGGATTGCGCCAGGTCGGAAGGAGGGACCTCAGGTGCGAGACGAAGCGCGGTGTCGCCAAAGGGCGGGAGGCGCGAATGGGCAAACCGAGCCACATCCGGACGAGCAAGGCAGTGGAGCGCAGATGACCGGGTAGCGCTGTTCTGACAAGAGCGAGCGACCATACCGTCTCGGTGCCCGCTGGGGGCAACTCATGACTATCGAAGCGCGCCGCGAGCCAATCGATCATGACCGGCAACGCCAGGAATTGCAGTAACAGGTGGGTACTGAGCCGGTCACGCAAATAGTGCACGTGACCGCCTGCTTCCGCATAGCGTGCAACATGGGCATCGATATCTTCGACCGCGATCACCTCGTCGTATACGCCCTGCAACACCAACATGGGCATAGCGGGAGTGCGGTGGCCGGGATGAATGTCGTCGAGAACGCGCCGCAGCGCGGGGTGAGCGAGCAGGGCGTCGAGACCGGCTCGACTGTGTTTATCGATATCGCGCCGGGCGAAACGGTACAGGAGCGGGAATGTCGCGGTTGTCTCAGTAGCGGCCAGCCAGTCCAGGTATCGGGCGTCCAAGTGCGAACGCAGCAGACGATCCAGTTCTGGATACCCGCGCCGCAACCCTGCGGTAAAAACTGCGGCGAACCCAGCGAACACGGTGCCGTTGAGCCGGACGAACGCTGCGACTGGATTACCGACCGGCGATCCTGCGACCGCGCCGACGATATTCAGTTCGGGCGCGTACTCTGTGGCCATTTCCGCCGCCCAGGCCGTAGCCAATCCACCGCCCGAATAGCCCCATAACCCAATAGGTGTCGTCGCTGTCAGCCCGAGCGGAGCGAAAGCGAGACAGGCCCGGACGGCATCGAGCGCTCGATATCCCGGCTCCCTGGCGACGCCGAAACGTCCTGCGGTTCCACCATGATCCGGAACCGATACCGCCCAGCCCCGAGCCAGCGCATTGACGATCAGCGGTAGCTCGATCTGCGGAATCGACCCCGCTGCCCGCGCGCCACGCCGCAAGGCGTAGGAAGGGAGGCATTTCGAGGCGATCGCATCGATCGCGCAGTGAAAGGAGACCAGCGGGCGCTGCTGAGCTGGATCGGCGTCCCATGGCAGCAGCACAGTAGTCACCGCGACCTCGGGCACACCATCGAGATCGCAGGTTCGATAGAGCAGCTGCCACGCCGAAAAACGTTGGGGAACAAGTCCGAAAAAGCCGATCTGCACCCTGCGGGAGCGCAGAACCGCACCGGCGGGCAAGTGCGCGATCACGGGCGGCGGGAAGTAGAAGGGATCGTCTTCCGGCGGAACCGGCCGCTGGGAGAACGCCAGTGGATCCGTCAATACCGCGCGTTCATCCCACTCGGGCTGCGCACTCATCCGATTCGTTCCTTTCCGATGACGCCGCCCGATTTCCGGCACGACCGCTCTACAAGCAGCGACAGATGCCTACGGTCCAGGTAATCAATATCTCGGCCGGAAAGGAACTGTCCCGAGCACTAATTCGGCGTTCGCGTTTTCTCCCGTCGATGCAGTGACAACACCGCCCGAAGATGACACCACTCGGTCGGCACCGAAGGAAAGCTTGCCGCACAAATGATCCAACCGAAGCGGCAGGCTGTTCCTGACCACATCCGGCTCTACGTGCACAGACAACCACACCTACCTGCCGCGACCCGGATACCCAGCGCGCACAGGACCAATGCCCGCATGCAGGGCTGATGTCACTGCAGGGCTGATGTCACTGCACTACGAGGAGAAGTTTTCTTCTCATGCATTGTCTCTGTAGACAAAATGCACACTGCGCTATGCACGATCTTGCCGTGAGTTCTGTGATTGGAAACAATCGGCTTATGTCTGTCGCGTTGCCCTCCTTGACCGGAGAAGTTCCCTTGGTCAACCGGTTGCTCGTCCGCTGGCCGCAAATCGCCGAGCGCGTGTTCGTCGCGGGACTCGGCACCACTCCACCGGCCGCCGATCTGCCGGAGGGACATTTCACCCCCGAGGTGCTGCCCGCGATCTATGCCTGCGGCCGAGCAGTACTTCAGGCTATCGCAGAACAACGCAGCTTCACCAAAGCTGAAGTCGCGACATTTGTCGCCCCGGTAGCCGAGCGGCATGCTGAGGATCGGTTTCCGCTGCCCGTGCTGATCAAGGCCATCCACGGTTCCGCACAGTCGGTGCTGGAGGAAGCCGCGGCAGTGGCCACCCATGCGGAACTCGACGACCTCGTTCACGTCGGCAGATATCTGCTCGATCTGCTGATGCAGATCAACATCACTGTCGTAGAGACCTACGCAGAGGTCGAGCAGTCCATTTATCATGCCGAACGTGAAGCGCGGCGCACACTGTGCTCGGCGCTGGTGCACGGCTTGCCCGCGTCGGAACTAGCGGCGCGAGCAGACACCACCCTGGCCGAGCGCTATACCGTGCTCGCGATCCACATCCGGCACGATAACCAGCCGAGCACGGTCGCAACGCTCATCAGCAGACGCCGTATCCGCATCCTGCAACGCACGTTGGACACCCTCGCTGGAACAACAGCACTGGCCACCTTCGACGGCTGGACCGGAATCGCGTTGCTACCGAGCACCACCGAGACCGAACTCGACGACACCCGCTACGCACAACTGGCCGCAGAATTGACCGAACGCTTCGGTGTGCCGGTATTCCTCGCCGAATATCCCGCCGTCCGAAGGGACATCATCGCGCAGACTGCAAGAGAAGCCACCGAGCTGGCCGAGCTCGCTCGGCTACTCGGCCGACCCGCGGGTGTCTACCGGCTCGACGACCTATTGTTGGAATATCAGCTCACCCGACCAGGTATCGCTCGCACCCGGCTGGCGGAGCGTATCTCCCCGATTCTGGACAGCCCACATCTGCTCGAGGCACTCGATGCGCACCTGCGTCATGGCTCCGATCGCAAGGCCGCCGCTGCCGAAATCCATGTACACCCGAACACGTTCAGCTACCGTCTGCGCCGGGTCGCCGAACTCACCGGCGTCAATCCCACCGATCCGCGCGACTCGCGACTACTCGCCGCGGCGCTGACCATCCAACGTCTGTACCCTGACCGAGTGATCGGCACCAGCCAGGCCTGATCGACGAACGCACGACTCACCCGGCCCGCTCGCTTCACCCAGCGGGGGAAATACACTGCTGTGCATGTCGGATATGCGGATCAGTCGAGCAGCGACACTGCCGGGACGGCGATGATGCGAACGCTGAGCATGCTGGCCGTCGCCGGAATCGCCCTGGTCGCGGCGGGCTGCGGCGCGCAGGGTAAAACCGGATCGGATGCGATCGGCGGCACCGTCACGGTATTTGCCGCCGCCTCACTGACCGAGACGTTCACCGAACTTCGAACCCAGTTCGAGGCCGCACACCCTGGAACGGAGGTGGTGTACAGCTTCGGTGGCAGTTCCACTCTCGCCGAGCAGATCACCCGAGGCGCACCCGCCGATGTCTTCGCCTCGGCCGCGAGCGGAAATATGCGGCAGGTCATCGACGCAGGCCAGGTCACCGTCGCACCGGCCACCTTCGTGCGCAACCGGCTGGAGATCGCGGTACCCGAAGGAAACCCTGGTCACATCACCGGACTCGCCGATTTCGGCAGGCCCGAGCTCCGGACCGCATTATGCGCAGAACAGGTGCCGTGCGGAACGGCCGCTGCGAAGATCTTTCTGGCGGCGGGCATCGACCCCGCGCCCGACACTCGTGAGGCCGATGTGAAGGCGGTGCTGACCAAGGTAGAACTCGGAGAGGTCGATGCGGCCTTGGTCTATCACACCGACGTGCAGGCAAGTGGCGACCAGGTGGAGGGCATCACCTTCCCAGAAGCTGCCCTCGCGGTCAACGACTACCCTGTGGCGCCGCTGGCGCATGCGCCGAATGCCGCGACGGCAGCCGCGTTCGTCGAGTTCGTGCGTTCCGATCGGGCGCGGGCGGTGTTCACGAAGGCAGGATTCGATACACCGTGAACCGCTCGGCAGCGCGGCGAGCACCTTTGGGACGTCGACCACTCGTTCTGCTGCTACCTGCGGTATGCGCACTGACCTTCTTGACAGTCCCGCTCCTGGGCTTGCTGTTGCGCGCACCGTGGCGAACTCTGCCAGACCAGCTGTTGACTGCCGAAGTCGGTCAGGCATTGCGCCTTTCACTGCTATGCGCGAGTCTGGCAACGGTGCTTTGCCTGATACTGGGCGTTCCGCTGGCCTGGCTGCTCGCGCGCGGCGCAGTGCCGGGACGTGGAGTCATCCGGGCCCTGGTCACTGTGCCGCTGGTGCTACCGCCAGTGGTCGGCGGCGTCGCCCTGCTCTTGGTACTGGGCAGACGAGGGCTGGTCGGCCGGTATCTCTACGAGTGGTTCGGTATCGCATTGCCTTTCAGCACCGCCGGGGTGGTGGTCGCGGAGGCGTTCGTGGCGATGCCGTTTCTGGTGATCTCGGTGGAGGGCGCGCTGCGAGCGACAGATCCACGGTTCGAGGAGGCGGCCGCGACCCTTGGTGCGTCACGCTGGCTGACGTTCCGGCGAGTCACGTTACCGTCCGTCCTGCCCAGCGTTGTCGCGGGTGCTGTGCTGTGTTGGGCGCGCGCGCTCGGTGAGTTCGGTGCCACCATCACATTCGCAGGCAATTTTCCCGGCCGGACCACCACCATGCCCTTGGCGGTCTACCTGGCCCTACAAACGGATCCGGAGGGCGCGATCGTGTTGAGTCTGCTGCTTCTCGGCGTTTCGTTGGCAGTGCTCGTCGCGTTGCGTGAGCGCTGGATGCGCAGTGCGGCATGATGATTCGGGACACAGTATGACACTGGATGCGCACCTACTGGCTCGGCGGGAGCGGTTCCGGCTCGATATCCCGTTGACCGTCGCCTCCGGTGAGGTGACCGCCCTGCTCGGCCCTAATGGGGCAGGCAAGACTACGGCGTTGCGCACCTTGGCCGGCCTGACGCCACTCACCGGCGGCATGATCCGGCTCGGCGACGATATCTGGGACGCACCACCGACTGTGTTCGTGCCCGCCGACCGACGACGGGTCGGCGTAGTATTTCAGGACTATCTGCTCTTCGCCCACTTGAGCGCACTGGACAATGTCGCGTTCGGTCTGCGTGCCCGCGGACAACGCCGGGCGGCCGCCCGGGCAGGCGCCGCGCACTGGCTGAACCGAGTGGGCCTCGCGGAACACACTGGCGCCAAACCACACGCACTGTCCGGCGGCCAGAGGCAACGGGTCGCACTCGCCAGAGCGCTCGCCACCGACCCAGCGCTGCTGCTACTCGACGAACCCCTGGCCGCACTGGATGCGAGCACGCGTGCACGAGTCCGGACTGATCTCGCCTGTCACCTCAGCGACTACACTGGGCGCACCGTGCTCGTCACCCATGATCCGCTCGACGCGATGGTGCTCGCCGACCGTTTGGTGATCATCGAGCACGGCGCTGTAGTTCAGCAAGGCCCGCCCGCAGAGGTTGCCCGACATCCGCGCTCCGGCTACGTCGCCGACCTGGTCGGCCTCAACTTCTATCGCGGCACCGCCCGCGGCACTCGTGTCGACCTCGCCGACGGGGGTGTGTTCACCGTGGCCGAACCCGGCCACGGTCCAGTGCACATCACCTTCGCGCCGAATGCGGTCGGCCTGTACCCCACGCTACCGTCGGGCAGTCCACGCAATGCCTGGCCGGTTACCGTCATAGGAATCGAACAACACGCCCACACCATCCGGGTCCGCCTCGACGGCGTTCCACCTGTGCTCGCCGACATCACCCCAGCCACTGTCGCTGAACTACGCCTACAGCCGGGCATCCAGCTGTGGGCCGCGGTCAAAGCCACCGAAACCGGCATCTACCCCGCGTGAAGCACAGCGCGCAGAGACGACTTCCGGACTTGACGACACCAGCACAGCCGTGTGGAAACCTGTACTGATCGAACTGACCAAGCCATCGCACGCGCGACCTGTTTTGCCGCAGCGTGCCCGACCGGACGGTCATCCAGTTATCCGACATGACGCTGTGCCCAACGACCCGATTTCTGCACGGCCAGCCCGACGAACCTGAGCGCCGCTACCCGAAGGCTGGAAAACCCGACATCAAGACCGATTGTAAATAATCGGACAATGCCACCAATTCTGCTCGAATAATCGAGCCCTGGACCAGGTACACACTGCGCGAGTAGGCACTGGTATACGGATAACGGCATTCTTGCCGAGAAATATGAAGGCGCTTATCGAGTTATACAGCAGACGTCCCGGTTGCACGTCAAAGATATGCGCCACATACGGGCCAGGCGCCCGGCCCCTGAGTTGCGAGCACTCTCTCCGCCACGCGGATCTGCTCTGCGCGGCTGGCGGCGGCAGGGCTGCCCACACCGCCGTTGGCCTCCCAGGTGCTCCGCGTGAACTGCAGTCCACCCGCAAAGCCGTTACCGGTGTCGGTATTCCAGTTACCACTGCTTTCGCATGCCGCGACCGCGTCCCAGTCGTGCCCCGCGGCAGTAGCGGTAGCGGTGGACAGACCGAACGGAACGGCGACAAAGGCGCCGATAGCCGCGGTGAAGCTGAGGATACGAGTGCTGAACTTACGGTTTTTCAACATAGGAATTCCCGCCCGCGCCCACCGGACCGGCGAAGTCCGCCGCACCCCTGCCCCCAGGAAGGTCGGGGATACTCGAATCGCGGGACAGGGTTTCCGGCGTTCAACGATTCGAGCTCGGCCTCGGTCTACATCCGAGCCGAATCTTACGGTAGTGGAAAAGCAAGCGCAGATCACGTTCAAATAACATCCAGTTAGCTGAACTGATAGTAGAGAGTTTTCCCGCCCTCTTCCCATTCCCACTGGTCGCACACCATAAATCAGATTATGCAAATAATAGTTACTGCTCCGTTATGTGTCCCAAATCACTATAGGGCCATGTGGCGATCACTGTGGCCACACTGATGTCCCGCTGTAGCGGCTACGAGGATTCTGCGTGAATATTCCCGTAAACAAGGACTTCGCCCTGAGTTCGACGCGATCTATCGCACGAAACCGAACCAAGGATGATTCATCGAGACCTTCTCGCGCCATGTAGCGATCACTGCTGACGAGCGAACAGCACACCCGCGCAGGCCTGAACTGCCGATGGTGAAACGAGGTTCCCTACCTGCCGTGTGCCCGTAGCTGGTAGAGCCCCTCGGTCTCGGCTACCACCACGCCATCGGCGTCGGTGACCACCGCGCGCAAGGCGAAGTCGGCCTTACCGTTCGCGGTGGCCTCCGCGGTGATGCGGGTGATCTCCTCCTCCGACAATGACGCTTCTGCCCGCACCTCGGTCTTGGCCGGCTTGCGGAAAGCGATACGCAAGTCCTTCACCAGCGGATAGAACACCGAAAGATCGAAGCTGGAGATCGCCATCGCACCGCCGAGGACTTCGGCAACGGTGAACAACACGCCCGCGTACATCACGCCGAAATGGTTGCCATTGCCCTCGACGGGCACCGAGGCGGCCGCGAACCCCGGCCGCACCTGTTCTGCTCGGACGCCCATCTTGTGCGCGATAGGAACCGTGGTTTCCAGTGCCTCGTTGAAAATTTCCTTGAACGAGGGAGTCTCGACGTCGTTCATGCTGTGCTCCTTTCCGGCATGAGCGATGGCTCCGTCTGGACACACTGCGCTGCCCCTCCGGCGCGGCTGCTCATACACGCGACAGTTCCTTCTCGCCAGAGGCGACCGGCACCTCGTCGTCTTCGCCACGGCTACCACGTGGACCGCACCGAATTGTAAGCTCTTGGCCGCCTTCTGGACAGCGTATTGGCACAATGCCAACATCTGTCGGATGGGGAAACCCAGCCACGCGACTTGCTGCACAATTGCCACATATCCAGAGCGAGGACATGATCAGCGGAGATACCCACTCGTTGCGTCCCTGCACGGTGGCCGCACCGAAATGACCGGGTACTGCGCGCACCGGCCGAGCATCCCGACGCCGAATCGATCGCGGCGTGCCCACCCCCCGACCTACTACCCGGTTGGTTAAGGGGTCGAGAACGCACTTGTCGGTGTCGTCACATACCTTGGGCACATCGTGATCGACCGGGAGGGAGAACGATGGCCTCGAATCCGAGTGCCACGCCGGAGGGACCGGCTTGGGAAAACACTTCTGTAGTGCGGGTTCTGCCTGCTATCGCACCGCGCAAACTGAACAAGGTACCGTTCGTGGAGCTGGCCGAAGGACGCCTGCAGGGCGTGGTGTCGAGTGGCTCCGATATTTCACGCGTGTACGTGGCATCGGTGACCGCAGGGACGCATGGGCTGAGCTGTAGCACCAACAACAACCGGCCGTGCGGTGGGTTGAACCAAGGGTGGACCTGCAAGCATCTGGACGCGCTCATCGATGCGGCTGTGCTCCAATACGGACAGGACCGGGTGGCGCGGTTCCTACGGGTCGAGGTCCCCGAGGGGGCCAGGCTCGCGAACTGCCTCGAGGGAACTCGTGACACGGCTCCGGCCGCCGCAGTGTTCAGCCGGTTCCTGCGGCATCTGACCTACCTGGAGCTGCCGGGTAGCGCGGCGCCGATTCCGGAACTGCACTGGTTTCCGGCGGGGGCGGGTCGCTGATGCAGGCTGTACAACTGGCCGCGCTGGCGGATGCGCCCGCTGGCGTCACGGCGGCCCTGGATACGGTGAGCGGCTTCGATACCGCGCTGGTCAACGGCTTGGCCCGGGTTTCCGAACCGCAGAACACAGCGCTGGCGGCGCTCGCCGAAGTTATGGCGGGTTCGCCGCTGGCCGAGGCGGTAGCGATGGCGGTATCGAAGGTCAGCACGGGAGCGATCGGCGCTGATGAGTTGTCAGCGTTGGCCGCCGCTCGCGCCGCCCTGCTGGGCGCGGCGCACGACGCACTGATCGACCAGGCCGATACGGCAATGAGCCGCAACCGACCCGAATGGACGGCCACACCGAATGTCGCCGCCCCGCACCCACTCGCGGCCGGTTCCCGCGCTTGGCTGGGCGAACTGGCCATCGCCGGATGGCGCAGCGTGGACCACGACCTGGTGGTGGCAGCGGATCGAACCGTGGCAGCGCTGCTCGCCGAACCCGCGCTGCGACGGTTGGCGACACTGCTGGACGGATTCGCAGCCGAACTGGGCGCTTGCGCGCCGATCGTCACGATGGACCGAGTGCCGGCGCGACGCTGGGCCGACCTGTGGACGCGCGCCCTGCTGCTGTCCTGGCGCGATGCGGAATCCGCTGCAAACGAGCCGGTTTCGGGTCGCCTGCTGCCGCTGGGCGTGGATGTGCACGAGCACGGGACCGTCGTACAGGCACAGGTGCACGCTGTGCTGGAAACGACAGGGGCACCGCCCCGCCAGGTACGGGTATCGGTGGCAGCGGCCAAGGTGGACACCATTGTGGGACCGGCGGTGTGGCAGCTGCTCGGTACGCATCGGCAGTTGCTCACCGCGCTGGCCGAGCAGCGTGCGCTGGAGCTCACCGAGATGCCGCTGACGGCGACCGGTGACCTGCTATGGGATGACGACCGGGCAAGGGCCGGGGAGGCCGCCGATCCATTCGTCACCGCGACTGTGCAGCTGCCGATGGCGCAGGCCCCCACCGTCGCACCGCTGGATCGCGATCCGGTGCACATCGCCGAACCGGTATCGCTCGATGGATACCGATGCCGCGATGGCGTGCTGGAGCTGGGCGAGCAACGGATTCGAGTGGAACTGGACGCGCTGCCGTCCGCCGGACCGCTCACTCCGGCCAAGGTGAACGGCTCCGACACCATGATCGGATTGCTGCGCTGGGAAGCCTGCGGCTGGTCGGTGCGACCGCTGGCCGTGCGGCGCAAGGTCAAGAGCGCGCTCACTGCCTTCCACAACGGTGATTGGGCGCTCGGACCCACCGATCCGAAAGTCGCCAAGGCGCAAGCCAAATCGGGCGATGTCGTGGCAGTGCTTCGTGAGCGTGCGGGACGGTTACTGCGTAAATGACGAATCATGAGACGCGACGCCAGATCTTGTACTGGCGTCTACTCGCCGGTGTCTTCACTAGGGATCAGCAGCCGACACTAGAACAGGCGAGCGCAGGCATCGTCAACGATCTGGGCTTGCCGCTGGCCGTGCTCGATCCGGGCCTCTCCATCGACAATGTGGTGCAGCGCTATCCGGAGATGAAGGCGGAGTTCGAAAGCCTCGACTTCTCCGGGACCGAGAACTCCGCAGCCGAGAACGACACCGTGGCACAGGCCCCCCAGCCTATCCATGCGGCCGATGTCCGCACCGCCGCACTGGTTTCCAAGCTGCTGCTGAATATCTTCGCCACCAGCTCCGGCCAAGTCAGCGCCACCCAGCTCGCGGGCTGGCAGTCCGATGCGAATTGGCTGCGCCGCTGTCTGGGCGAAGAGCAGGCCGTCGGCGTGCAGGGCGTACTCACCGGACTGGAAGGCGACCTGGTATCCCGCATGCGGCTACGCGAAGTGCTGGCCGATCCGCACCTGGCCGCCCAGCTCACCCCGAGCATGTCACTCATCGAACAACTGTTGCGCGACAAGCACAATCTGTCCGGCGTAGCCCTGGCCAACGCCAAACGCCTTATCCGCCGCTACATCGACGAGGTCGCCGAAGTCCTGCGCACCCAGGTACAGCAGACCAACGTCGGCACCGTCGACCGCTCGGTACCGCCCAAGCGTATCCTGCGCAACCTGGACATAGACCGGACCATCTGGAAGAACCTGCCCAACTGGAATCCCCAGGACGAGCGTCTCTATGTCGACCGGCTCTATTACCATCAGAATGCCAAACGCACCATACCCGCCCGCTTGATCGTGGTAGTGGACCAGTCCGGTTCCATGGTCGACTCCATGGTGAACTGCACTATTCTTGCGTCGATCTTCGCGGGCCTGCCCAAGGTTGATGTCCATCTCATCGCCTACGACACTCGCGCCTTGGACCTCACCCCGTGGGTACATGACCCGTTCGAGGTGCTACTGCGTACCAATCTCGGCGGCGGCAACGACGGACCGATCGCTATGGCCATGGCCCAGCCCAAGATCGCCGACCCGAAGAACACCGTATTGGTATGGATTTCGGACTTCTACGAGTTCGACCGCTCGCAGCCGCTGTTCGAGTCCATGGAGGCGGTGCACCGCTCCGGGGTGAAGCTCATCCCGGTCGGCTCAGTGAACAGCTCTGGCCATCAGAGCGTCAACCCGTGGTTCCGCGAGCGGTTCAAAAATCTTGGTACCCCGGTGATTTCCGGACGCATCCAGAAGCTCGTGCACGAACTCAAGAACTTTCTCGACTAGGAGACCAATCATCATGACCGCCGTTTTGCGTGCCCCCGCCGAAGTCAAGTACGCCGACGAACTGGATTGGCTGGAGTCCATCGACGACGGCCCCAAACCGTTCGCGTGGCGGCTGAGCCCGAAGATGGTGCGGCTGTTCATTCTCGGCTCCGAACGCGCCGATGGACTGGACCGTGAGGTGGAGCAGAAGTGGTTCGGTGACCGCAGCTTCGTCGAACGCAGCATTGTCACCCTGGCCTCGGACCGAGGTCTGCTGCTCATCGGTGATCCTGGTACCGGCAAGAGCTGGCTGGCCGAGCTGCTGTCCGCGGCTATCAGCCGCAATTCCACACTGGTGGTGCAGGGCACCGCGGGCACCACCGAGGATCACATCAAGTACTCGTGGAACATCTCCATGGTCATCGCCAAGGGTCAGTCGCGGGAGTCGATGATCCCGTCCCCGATCATGACCGCCATGGAGCAGGGCGTGATCGGCCGCTTCGAGGAGCTCACCCGCTCCACCAGCGACGTACAGGATGCGCTGATCTCTATCTTGTCGGAGAAGTATGTCTCGATTCCAGAACTCGACGACGACAACGTGGTGTTCGCGCAGCCGGGCTTCTCCATTATCGCCACCGCCAACAGCCGCGACCGAGGCGTCAACGATCTGTCCTCAGCGCTCAAGCGGCGCTTCAACTTCGTGCGTATTCCGGTCGTGTCCAGCAAAAAGAGCGAAGCGGAGATCGTGCGCTTTCGCACTGCGGAACTGCTGCGCCGCCATTCCATCGAACTGGAACTGCCGCCCACGCTGCTGGACATCCTGCTGGAGAGTTTCGCCGATCTGCGCGCCGCCGCGGCCGCCGCCACCAGTGACGACGACAAACTGGAGTCAGCGTTGTCCACCGCCGAGCAGATCGGCGTGCTAGAGGACGCCATCCTGCACAGCCAGTTCTTCGGTGAGAAGGTATTGCGTGCCGAAACTTTGGCAGGTTCGCTGATCGGGTCCCTGACCCGGCGCACGCCCGAAGACCTGGCTATTCTCAACAAGTACCTGCACGGTGTGGTCGAGCCGCACAGCAAAGGCAAGGGAAACGCCGCCTGGGGCGAATTCCTGGAGGGCGGCCGGGCCGCAATCGCGAGGCTGTCGTGACCGTCTCCGATACCAGAAACACACCGAATACCTTTGCCGCGCTGCGGGATCAGCTGGCAGACGCTGCCGTCGCATTCGCAGGTACGCCAGGGGCGGCGGGCGACATCCTGGCGGGCATGGTCGACGATGTCGACCGGGCGATGTCGGAGCGGCTGGAGATCTTCCCGGTGTGTCACCACTCACCTGCCTCCGGTCTGGCCATGGTGCGGCGGCTGCGCGAAAAACAGCCGAGCGTTATCTACCTGGAATTGTGCGAAGACATGCGGCCGCTGCTGGACGAACTGCGCAACTGTCGGTTGCCGGTGGCATTGCAGGCCTTCGCCACCGATATCAAAGGTTTCCCGGCGGAATGGGCACCGTTGTCGGTAGTCGCGCCGATTACCGAATCCTCGGCCGAGTACCAGGCCATCGCCTACGCGCTCGACACACCGGGCGTCGAACTGGTGCTGGTGGATCGTTCCACAGATCACGTCTTCCAATGGGCTCCCACAGCGGAGGAATCGCAGTCGGTGGAAACCCCGGCCGACGACGAGCAGCCCGAGGACAGCGGTCTGCACGGCGCCGCAGTCGGCATCGAAATCGGTGATCTGCGACCGCGTTTCGCTGAGCTGGAAGAACACCTGCTGCACCACGGCAAGGTTCGGCACTGGTCGGAATGGTGGGACCAGTATGTCGAGCAGCCCCTCGCGGATACCGACTACGACACCTACCGCCAGGTCATGGTGATGATCGGCAGTCTATTCCGTCGGCTGCGGCGTGGCAGCACCGCAGAAGACAAGGACCGCGAACGGTATATGTGGACCCGTATGCGGGAACACTTGGCCGCAGGCGACATCGATCCGACACGAGCGCTGTACGTGTGCGGCGCAGCCCATGCGGCCAGCCCGGTCGAACAGTTCGGGCTGGACTCGGACGCGCTGTTCGAGATCTCGCCGCGCTCGGCCACCACATGGCATTACGGTCTGATTCCGTCCAGTCACTCTGCTATCGAGGCACAGTTCGGGCTGGCCGGCGGTGCGGTATCGATCGCGGCGGCTACCTGGGCGAAGGGATTGCGGCGCGGCACATTGCAATCGTTCCAGCTGGAAGGCCAACAGGGGACGAACAAGAGCGCCAAGAAGAAGAGTGCCAGGAAGCTGCCGCCGCTCACTGCCGAGCCAGAAATCGCAGTAGTGAACCATCTTTCGAGCTTCTTGTCCCGACCACCGATATTGGATCCACTCGATGAGGCCGAGCTCCTGGAATGGTCGGTAGATATCGTCCGACTCGCCCGACGCAACGGCTACCTGGCCAGCACCGCCGACGCGATCGCCATCTTCGAGACCTCGATCCTGCTGGCGGGCTTGCGTAACCGCACCCGTCCGACGCCATACGACTTCCAGGACGCGGCCGTCACTTGCATCGAGAAGGATCGGGTACCGGGACGGCGCGATATGCGGCGGCTGTGTGAAATCCTGCTCGGCGGCGACCGCATCGGTCGAGTCGGATATGCGGCGCTGCCGCCGCTGGCCCGCGATGTGCTCGACCGGCTGGAACCGCTGGGACTGGATCTGTCCAAGCGGACGCTACAACGCGCGCTACTGGACCTGAAGGCGAATCCGGATCTGCGGCTGTGCTCGGATCTGCTGTGGCTGCTACGCAGGCTGCTGCCGCAGGAGGCGCTGCGGCCCATCATGGGCTCGCGCGGACTCGGTGAGACCTCGATTCAGGAGAGCTGGGATATCGGGCTGGGCAAATATCAGCGGGCGCTGGTAGAGCTGGGCTACGAAGGCGTATCGGTGGAGCAGGTGCTGGAGCAGCGCCTGCGGCGTGCGGTCGCCGTACCAGAAGCGACAGCGGCCGTGGCGCTTGGCGCGGTCGAGGACGCGCTGGTGTATCTGGGATCGGTCCGACTCGCCGACGAGCTGGGAAATCGTGCAGTCCAACTCCTCTCCACAGAGCGGACATTGGACGATGCTCCCGTCGTACTGCGACGCATCCGTTTGCTGCTCAACTACTTCCGCTCCATGGAAGACGGTTTGCCCTCGTGGTGCCAACGATTCGTGACAGCTGGGTACGCGCATTACTGCACCCTGTTGCCCACCGCCTTCGCCGCCGAGGAAACCGGACCGGCACAGGTAGCGGCCGTGCTGGGCTTCCTCTTCGGAATGGAGAACCTGGCACTGTCACTGGGCTGCGATCACACCCAGTTGGAATTGGCGGTGCTACAATCGCGTCCGGAGGCGCCAACGAAAGTAGCCCTGTTGTGGGCGGCGCGGTTTCAGCTCGGCATGCTGACCATGGCCGAGCTGCGCGAGCGATGCGACGGAATGCTGGCCAATCCGTTGGTATTACCGACGGTTCCGCAGTACGTGAGCGGTTTTGTACAGGCCATCGACCCAGCTCCCGCATTGAAACCTTTTGTGGTCGAGCTGTTGTCGAAAGCATTCGGCACCCTGCCGGACGCAGTGCTGCTGCCGTGGCTACCGAAGCTCATCACTACCCTGAAAGATCAGGCGGGCGAACTGATCCCCGGACTGATCCTGGAAGTGGGCCGCACGTTCCCCGGCGCACTGCCCGCCGTGGATGCCTTCGTACCACCTTGGTCGGCCGAACACGCCACGGCCGCAGCGCCGACGGTAGCGACGCTGCGTGGGGCTGCCACCGAACTTCTGACCGCCCACCCCACCGCCTGCGACTCGCTCGCTGGACTGCTCGGCATCCAGAGTGGATGGAAGGAGGCCGGACCTGCTGGAAACCACGATGTCATCGGTTTACTCGACCGGTTCCCCGTTACCGCCACCGCACTGGCGACGCAGCTCGCAGCCCATTTCAGCGAGAACGAGGAATAAACGTGGGGTCAGTTGGTTATCGAGCCTTTCGGTGTGATGTCCATGAGTGTGCGTCCGGTTGCGGCGAAGCATCCGTCGATGAGGCTGTGACGGTATCGGATTTGTCGTAGACCGTGGCAGAGTGTGTGCAGCAGATGAGTCGATACTGTGAATGCGTTGTCGGCCTGGCTATTTCGCTTCAGTAGTGACCAGACGCCCTCGACCGAGTTCGGCTCGGGTACATACGGTGGTATCTGGTAGCAGTCGGTCAAGTCGTGGGTGTCGATGAATGTGCGTAGGTGGTCGTCGCGGTGCATGTTCAGGTTGTCCCGGACCAGCAGCAGTGAAGGCCCGGTTCATCAGGTCTTCAGGAGTGCTCACCGCAAGTTCGGGTGACCACGCCGTTTTGCTTCTGGGCAAGCCGAACAGCCCCCGCTCGTCCATGATCGAGGTAACCAGCTTGTGGTTGACGATCATCTCGCACTCGGCCGGCAACGCGGCCTTGATCCGGCGTTTGCCGTAAAGTCCGCCGGACTGGGCATGAATCCGAGATATCTCATCGGCAACCGATGTTCTTGCGAATCATTCTTGTGGACAACGGCTGCCGCCGCTGCCGTAGAAGCGCCGGTGGATGACCGCGCGGTGTCCACTGCGATCATGTTTGTGCTGACCAGCGGCTCCGAGTCGATACGGAACGTGGGGTGAGCTGAGGAGGGCGGCTCTTCCGGCAGCAAGATGTGAAACATCAACTCACACATCCACCACGCCACCGAAAGAACCACCGTGTCTCACCGTAATACCCTGCTGACTGTCGAGGCCCTCATGCGGATCGAGCACCTGCGACGGACACGGAAATGGTCGGCACAAAGGATCGCCCCCGAGCCGGCAGTCGAGGACAGACCGGTATCGGTGCGGATCGAGGAACCGCGGCGAGTATGTGCATGCAGATCAGAATGCATTGAAGGTTCGTGTCAAGGTTTTCGGCGCGGGTGCGTTGGGAGCGTCCGGTTTGATCGAAATCTTGACTGCGAAGTTCGCTCCGTAAGTGGCGCTGTAGGTTCCGGCACCCTTGAAGTTCAACACCTGCCTGGCATCGTTCAGCGAGAATCCATCTCGTAGCGGCGGAGGCACCCTGCGATCAAAGGTCGTGTGCTTATCGTTCGTCAACCTGATCGTCTTATAGATCTGGAATGGAGGGAAGTATCGTACGGGACCCACCGCATTACGACCTTGTAGGTTGCTGATGGAGCCGCCGATATCGGTGTTCAGTTCGACGTTTCCCGTGGCTACCGACTGCTGCAGCATGACGGAGACCGTGGCTGTGGAGTGGGGAGGAACCGTGACGGTCTGTCCGGGAGCGGTGTAGGTCGACGACTTGGATGTCGAGGTGCTATTCGTCTGGCTGAAGCTCCAGGTCGTATTCAGTTCGGCACCCACCTGCAGTGCTGTCCCGAGATTCAGCGTGGCCAATACCTTGGTCCAGACTTCGAACCCGCGCGTAACCGATGTCGTTGTCGTGTTGGCCACGGTCTTGGAGAAGCTCTGGCTGGTCATGGTTTGTGGCTGGTCACTGGTGTTCCGCAAGGTCGACGTGCCTGCGAACCACTGTTTACCCAGAGTGATTCTGGGTTTTCCCGCAAGCGCCACGGAGGAATGAGTGAACGTCACTTTACTGGTATCCGCAGTCTCGTAGTCCAAGATCTGCGCCCTGAACACGTCTTGGAGTCTGGGGAGCTGTGGGCTGCCCGCATGCGCAGGAATTGCCGGCAGGAGGGCGGTAGATATCGCAGATACCATTCCGACAGCAATACTGATGCCACGCTTCATTGTCCGATCCTTCTGTCTTTGTTCAATTCTTGAGTACTTCAGGCGCACGGTAGGTGCTCGCGGCGTACACGAGGTCCGCAACGACCGTGTCGACTTCCTTCCGGTATCCCGGCTGAAAGTCGTAACGGGAAGAGATTCGCGCGGTAGTACATAGCGTCCGCAATACCGCTTTCCTTCAACACCTTTCCGGCGGAGATCAGTAGACACGACCCCTTAAGTTATTGTCAGCTAAATTTATTTTTGTTCATTTTTTTCACAGCGGTCTCCGGTCGTGACATGATCACGAGTGGGCAGCAATTCGGACGCTCCACACAGTTGATTTCATGACTGCAGATCGAATTTCCTTGTACTGCATTTGTTTTTGGGTTCTGCCGCGTCTTTTGTGCGAGTCAGCGCACCGAGGCGAGCTGCCCAACGCGTACAAGAGTTCCTGGTGAGTTCGCACCTCTGGTACTGAGCCTTTATCCCCGTGCGGTATAGACCTCGCAGTCCTGTAGAACAGGAATGCCTTTGGCGAACACTCCAGTCCTGTGCGGGCAGCACTGCGGTTTGTGCAGCACCTTCCAACTCTTCAGCTGTGCGTTCGCGCGTTCGCCCCGACCTCGCCGCCGCGCATACGCACGGTCGGCAGCCTTCCGCGATTCGGGCTCGGCACATCCCTTGTACTCGATGGGCAGACCATCGATACCGTGGCACCCCTTGTTCGCCAGCACAATCAGCCCGCAACGACGAACCGGGACCCGTACCGCGGTGGCACGTCACGTCAGGGGCGACCGACCCGAGTCCGCCACCGAATTCATCGATGCGCTGCCGCCTCGTCCACCGCGACGGGTGGGCCTGTCCCGCCTTCTTTTGCCGTGGCGGCAACAGCTCCAACCATGCTCACTGAGTGGCGGTTCAAGTACGCTACGCTGGTCCCGAAAACTCCAGTAGATCACCGATTTTCATGATCTTCTAAACCACCTACCCGAGACCTCCCCGTACGCCGACGCGAGCGACAGCATTCAAAACAGTTGAGGGTGGTACCGCGCAGCGGCGCCACCCTCAAAGGGCTTCGACACGGACCCTAACCGGTATAGGGATTGTAAATACAACAGTCGGGTGGCCCAGGGTATCTCAACCCGGGCCACCCGACCGTTAACGGCAATACCGCGCAGTTTGGGTGAGTGCCTGGGATGTCAACCGTTAACGAGGATCTCGACTTGGATTAGGGCGTAGACCTCCTGGATGACGAGTTCGGGTTGGCGGGCGCGTAGCGCCCGGCCGCCGAGGATGCTGTATTTCAGTTCGAAGTAACTGGTTTCGATCTCCCACCGCTGGTGATAGAGCTCGGCCAGTTCGGCGGCGCGGTAGCGGCGGGGGTCGGTCAGTGTCGTGATCAGCTGGTAGCGCTCGACGCGCTGGATGACCCGGCCGTCACGGGTGCTTGTGATGAGGATTCGACATCGACGACCCGTACTCGTGTCTGGCCGATGCAGGTCAGCCATGACCCGACCTCGAGGCGGGCGAGGATCGGCATCTTCCGTCTGATCTGGCCACGGATCAGTAGCTGTGCGCCAGTCGCGGCAGCGGCAGAGATGTCCTTCGCCGCGTCGAAGTTCCGGTCGGCCAACAGCAGTGTCCCCGGACCGAGACAACCGAACAGGTCTAAAACTGACGAAGGTCGTTGACACTGTGGGCTCCTGAAAGGAGTTCCGTGCCCGAACGTGTATGGAGTGAGAAGGATCTGGTCCGGCGTGCGAACGGGCGCCTAGCGGTGCTTCGGCATGCCGAGGAGGTCAGCGGTAACGTGGCCGCGACCTGCCGCTACTACTGCATCAGCCGCAACATCTTCTACCGATGGAAGCGCCGCTACGAGGACGAAGGGCTCGACGGGCTCGAGGATCGCTCCAGCGCTCCGCTGCACTGCCCGACCGTCACAGAACCCGAGGTGGTCACCAAGATCATCCACTTGCGCCAGCACTACCACTTCGGTCCGATGAAGATCACGATGTATCTGCAACGCTACCACGATGTGTCGATCAGCCAGTCCACGGTATGGCGAATCCTGAAGCGGCTGAACATGAACCGGCTGCCGGCCTCACAGCGCTACAAACGCCACAAGCAGCGCTGGAAGCGCTACGAGAAGCAGCGCCCCGGCCACCATGTGCGGATCGATGTGAAGTTCATCGAACCGATCACCACCGCGGCCGGGCGGCGCAAGAGCTTCTACCAGTACATCGCCATCGACGACCGCCCCCGGCCGCGGGCGCGGCGTATCTATCCCCGCTCGGACCAGAAGACCGCGATCCAGTTCCTGGACTACGTCCTCTCCCGGCTGCCGTTCCAGGTCGAGAAGATCCAGACCGACAATGGTGCGGAGTTCCAGTCGGTCTTCCACTGGACTTTGTGTCCGAATGTCCGCGACAGGCATCACCTCACTTCCACTCGTCATCGGATTCCGTCTCGGGCCCGTCCATACACCTGAGGCGGGTCACGCTGTCGGACCGACTCGGGGGTGGGACGCCGCCCGTGAAGCCGGTCCGCGACAGCTTCTCGATGGTCTCGGTCTTCACGGGACCGGGCACGCATATCGCCACAGGGGGCATCATGGCCCTCTCGTGATGCCGCCGGGGTCAAGCGTCGATCGTCCGATGCTCGTCGTGGTAGTGGGTGATCTCGATCTTGCGGGGTTTGGCCTTCTCCGCGACTGGGATCACCAGGCGCAGGACTCCGTCGCGGTAATCGGCGCGGATGGCATCGGTATCGAGGTTCTCCCCGAGGAACAGCTGCCGACTGAACACACCTCGGGTGCGTTCCGCGGCGATCATCGACCGGTCGGGATTCAATTGCGGGCGCGAGGCGCGCACGGTCACCACGTTGCGTTCGATATCCAAGTCCAGGGATTCCGGGTCGATGCCGGGCAGGTCGAGTTCGGCGAAGAACTCGTCACCTTCGCGCCAGGCGTCCATCGGCATCACCGCCGGACGTGCCGACGTGCCGAACATCTGCTGGGTCAGGCGATCCAGATCCCGAAACGGATCGGTGCGCATCAACATGGTCGCCACTTCCACTCACTCCATTCTCAATCAAAGACGCTCAGATAATCTCTGTCATCTGACTTAGATTATTTTTAGCACTCTACTGAGAAGAGTGCAAGTGTCACTCTGAGGTAACCTGAAGGCATCGAAAAAGAGGAGTTGGATGCTGGATCGACACGACCACCTGCCCCGTACCGGTGGCGATCACCGACCCGGCCCAGGGCAGGCGGTGTACGGGATCTCGGTGGCCGCCGAGCTGGCCGGAATGGGGGCGCATTCACTGCGTCTGTACGAGCAATACGGTCTGGTCACCCCGGCCCGCAGCGCAGGAGGCACCCGCCGCTACAGCGACGACGACCTCGCCCGGCTGGCGCGCATCGCCGCGCTGGCCGGCCAAGGGATCAACCTCACCGCGATCGCGCGGATTCTCGACCTCGAGGACGCCATCACCGCACTACGTCACATCAACGCCACGCTCACCGCCGAACGCGACCGACTCCGCAACGCTCGAGCGGATCCACCCGGTTCCGCACCACATCACCCGTGATCTGACCACCCTGCGCCAGATCGAACACATCCAACAACACCCGGTCGTACCCGCCCGCGCCGAGACCATCGCCACCGACCTGCGTACCGAGAACACAGCTAGACCAAGGTTTCGGCTACGTCGAACTCCCGTACGACACCGTAGACAGTCCAGTGATCGATCGGAATCGCTGCACGAACCAGACCAACCAGATCGAACACCTCACCCGAACCGGGCCATCCCCGCACGCGTGGGGATCAAGCGCCCACGGCCGCACACAGCAGACCTCGTACAGGGCTCATCCCCTCGTACGCGGGGACCACCACGCATAACACGGGCCGCGGGTGATGTAGATAGGCTCATCTCCGCGGGCGCGGGAATCACCCCGACTTCAAGGCGGGTCGGCTGACCACATCGGGCTCATCTCTGCGTGCGCGGGAATCGCTCTTCCTGACCAGCAGAGATTCTGTCAGGTCTGTTGATTCTCATTCGGTTTCCACCGAATCTCAATCCTCGGAAACGGAGGAGGTGTCGGTACGTAGCTAGCTGTAGACAGTTTCGCGGCTGATGCCAAACGCACTGACCCGTGCGGCTTTCGGCTCCCCGTCGACGGCGCGAGTGCGTAGCTGGCGGGTTTTCAATGGTGAGGTTCGCCCAGGTCCACACCGTTCCTCGCGGCATGCTGGTAAAAAGCACTCACCACCGAAAGCTTCCTGTTCACTGTCGATTCCGTGTAGTAGTGCTCCACCGACGGCAGCATAGCCACCGCCCCATTTCGAGCCAACGGCGGACGGCGTAGCCAGAACACGAACTCCGCGACGTCCTCCGAATGGACCGCCCGCCAGTCCAGCTCACACCGACCAAGAAAGACGAAACAGTCCTTCAGATCATGCGCATATGCCTTGACCATGTTCGTCGACCGCTCGATATCGGTCAGATACGCCAGATACCGCTCGACCGACACCACCGGCCCATCATCACCCGACAGTTGGTCCGCGACAGCGGGCCAACCACCTGAGTTCTCAGACGCTCTTTGAGGCAGGGATAAATCGCTACTGCAGCAGTGGACGTGGCGGGTACGGTGTGGCTGTGGCCGGTGATCGCGTGCAGCAGCGGCTTACGGAGACAGACGCGCGGACACGAAGGAGCGAATGGTGCCAGGCGCTGTACTACGAGGGGTGACTTTGGACTGTGCCGACCCGCAGGTGCTGGCGGGCTTCTACGGTGCACTGACCGGTATGCGCGAGCTTTTCAATACGGACGATTTCGTCGCTCTGACGGACGGCTCCGGCTGTGATCTGGGATTCCAAAGGGTTGACCGATACCGGGCTCCGCAGTGGCCGGGTCAGGACGTGCCACAACAGTTCCACCTGGATTTTCGCGCTGACGACCTCGTTGCGATGGAAGATCTGGCGCTGGAACTCGGCGCGGTCAAACCGGCCCATCAGCCCGGCGACGGACGCTGGCGGGTACTCCTGGATCCGGCTGGCCACCCCTTCTGCCTGACGTCTTCCTGACATCCCCGGTGTCTGACAGGTATCCCCGCCAGACACCGTAGCGCTCAGGCGTAGGGGCGGTTCATCAGCTGCTGGCCACCTTGGAGTGGACATGGTGTCTGCTGTGCTGGTCGCAGCCACTCATCTATAGCTCTTCTGGCCTATGTGGCCGCTCCTCACCGACGGATTGGACATCCCTGAATACTGTTCGTGCAGTTCGACACCACGATCAGGCGGGTCATCTATCCACCGAGACCTTCATACCACCAGCCACCGAGCATGACCCCCGCAGACCCTTCAGACCTAAGCCGCAGTAAGAAATTCGAGACTAACGCACTGCGGTCAGATACCTCGGTTGCCGCCACAGCTCGATGAGCTCCGCCGGGAGCTCTGGTACCGGCCGACCGTAGGATGTGGCCAATTCGGTCGTTATGAGGGCTTCCACCGACCAGCCGTTACTGGTCAACCATCGCGCCGGATCCGCCCGTTCATCATCGTAGAACAGCTCGCTCGTGTCCAAATCGTTGAACGGGCTCATATCGATGTACTTCGACGTGACAGCCATCATGCGATAGAAATCGGCTTTCGTCACGGAATTCTCCACGCTGAGCCGGCTGGCGGGCGCGGAGAGCTGGTGGATCCGCTCGAACAAAGCGTCCTGTGCGGCGCCGGGAAGATAGGGTAGCAGCCCTTCCGCAGACCACACGGTGGGTTCACCGGGATCGAAGCCTACCGCGCGGAGGGCAGTGGGCCAATCGTCGCGCAAGTCCACCTCGACTACTCGCCGATCTGCCTTCGGCTGCGCATGATGTTCGGCGAGCACCCGCTGTTTGAACTCCAGCACCTTCGGCTGGTCGATCTCGAATACAGTTGTCCCCGCAGGCCAGTCGAGGCGATACGCTCGCGCGTCCAACCCCGCAGCCACGATCACCGCCTGCCGGATACCGCTCGCCGTGGCCGACAAGAAGAACTCGTCGAAGAACTTCGTCCGATAGCCCATGAAACCGGGAAGAAGCAGCTTCCCAGGCAACGATGCGGGGTCGGCAACTATTTCGATATAGCGCCGATCACCCGCAGCCTCGATGAACAGTGCCGCGTAATCATCCTGGATCAGCGGATCGGGAGAAGTCGTCTCCAATGCCCGGAACACCGCGACCACCAACGCAGTGCGCCCGACACTGCTGACAATGTCCCATTCGTCTCCATCAGTTCGCATAACCGGATACCTACCGATCTTGTCGACAGACCTGGGCGTAACAGCCGACCGGAAATGACGGCGAGCGGGGCCGCGCACTCGAAGAAATCGCTCCGAGTCACTCACCCGCATCAAGCTGGAATCGCCCAACTATTCGCGATTCTACGACGACTCACCCCTCCCCCTGGAGTAACGGCATTCGTACAGCAACTCGGAGTCAGTAGCTAAGTAGCATGGTCATGCTCGATGTCGATCTGCTTCGATAGCCCGATGGTCGGCTACTGAGCGCCAGTCGATGGGTAATGGCCGCAGGAATACAGAAGGCCAGGCCCGAGGATTCTTCGGGCCTGGCCTTCTATTCGAGTGGAGCTAAGGGGACTCGAACCCCTGACCCCCACACTGCCAGTGTGGTGCGCTACCAGCTGCGCCATAGCCCCTGATGGCTCACGCTCCGGGTGTCCCCGTCGTGCTTGAATGAAGTTACACCAATGGTGTGTCGGCAACCAAATCGCCTCGATCGAAGTCGCCATCATCTCGCCGTACCAGATTCGGCGTATCGCTGCGGATTCCTGTTCTCAGCACGCACAGTGCGCCGCGCCCGCCGCTATGTGGTCGGCGTGGTGGCGCGGCTTATGGCCTGCGGCACGTTCCGCCCACCGGTCAATCGGTGAGCGAGGTCACCCAGCTCTCGTCCTTGGTGTCGATCCTGGTCGCGCCGTCGAAGACCGTGGGAGTGGCTGCCGGTTTACCGAGGGCATTACCGAGAGCGGCGGTCTGCGCTGTCGCGTTGGCGCGAGCGGCATCGACCTCGGCACCGGTCGCGATGCACTGCAGCGCCGATTTCGGTGCTCCGGCAGCGCGGGCGAGTTCGGCAAGCTTCTCATTGCTCAGATCGGCGCCGCCTTCGCTGGGGCGCTTCGTGGTGAACAGGTCGGTGTGGAATCGGGAGAAGACCGGACCGGATCCCGCTTCGGCGACACAGCGGCTCGCGGCCACGGCGCGGGTGGAGTAATCCTTGCTCCGCGAGCGGTCGTCCAGGAAGTTCACCAAGCGATAGCGCACAGCGAACGCGCCCTCGTCGATCTGCTGGGCGATCTCCTGCCCATAGATGCGCTCCAGGTGGCCGCAAGCGGGGCACAGCGGATCTTCGAAGATCGTGATGGTCTTCTTCGCCTCCGGGCGACCGAGCAGAATCGAACCGTCCTGCTCGAGTACTGTTCGCACCTCGGTATTGCGCACCGGGCCGTAGCCGTCGTTGCGGACTGCCACTTCGTCCTGCCCCCACTGGAATGCGGCGATGACAATCAATACGATCAATGTAACAGCGACCGCGCCCAATGCGTAGGTCGTCGTATTGGACATCGGCCGCGGTGTGTAGTTCGAACGCGATTCGCTCACAGGGATACTGTGCCGCAACCGACCGTCTATCCAGCATTCGGGCTGGATGTTCCTGGTTCCGGCGGCCGGATGCGGCATGCGGGCACCGTCGGCACCCAACTGGCAGATATCTACTTGCGTTATGAAGCCTCCCGCACCGCCTCCTGATCATCCGCTACCGCTGCGCGCTCCCCGCGGCCACTCCCGGATCCGGTGATGACAGGCGCGGCGGGCACTGCGTGTTCGGTCCGGACCGATCGTGATGCAGCGTCATCCATACCGCGCTTACAGTCGGCCCCTGGCTCCGGTCGGACAGCGTCCCTGCGACGCAGTGGCTCGGGAACCACGGCCCAGGCAATCGCAGCGAGGGCGAGCAGCGCACCGGTTACGCCGAGCGCGAACCCGTAGGAAAGTCGCTGCGCAAGGGCACCGATGACGATCGGACCGATAACAGTGCCGAAGTCGGCGGCCATCTGGAAGCCTGCCAGAACAGGGCCGCCGCGCGCCGCAGGACCAATGATATCGGCGACAGCGGCCTGCAGAGTAGGAGTGAACATGCCGGAACCGAGCCCGGCGAGGAAGGATGTGGCCAGCAGCCACGGAAAAGTCATCGCCAGACCGAGTCCCGCGGTGCCCGCTGCGCACACCAGCAAGCCGACGATCACGAACGGTTTTCGTCCCCACCGATCGGACGCGCGCCCCGCGGCGAACAAGACTGAGACATTGCCCGCCGCGAAAGCCGTCAGCGCGACACCCGCCATTCCCGGTGCTCGGTGCAGCACTTCTACGACCAGTAGCGGCACCAACGCCATCCGCACACCGAACACAGCCGCGCCGTTGGCGAAATTCGACAGCAGCACCGCCCGGTATTCCGGTCGCGCCCATCCTTCGCGAAAAGACATCAGGCGCACGCCGCCGACCGGCTCCGGAGTGGCCAATGTCGAATTCCGCAAGCTCAGGTATACCGCAACAGTCACGCCGAGCAGCGCGAACGCGTAGATCACGAACGGCCAACGCAACCCGAGCCCGGACAACGCACTACCAACCAGCGGCCCGCTCACCGAGCCGACCAGGAAGCTGGTCGACCACAGCCCGGACACTCGGCCACGGTGGTCGGACGGCGACAACCGAATGACCAGCGCCAGCGACGAGACGGTGAACATGGTCGACCCGATGCCGCCGAGCGAACGCAGCACCATGAGTTGCCAGTAACTTTGAGCTGCGGCACTGGCTCCGGTGGACAACGCGACGATCAACAGCCCACCGAGATAAACCGAACGCTCCCCCAGCCGTTGCACCAGCCGTCCACTCGCCGGAGCGAACAGCAAGCGCATCAAGGCGAACGCGGAGACGATCGCCGAGGCGGCTGCCACACCGACGCCGAACCCGCGCGCGAACTGAGGCAACACCGGGGCTACCAGACCGAATCCGATGGCGATGACGAACGCGCCCCCGAGCAGCACCCAGATTTCGACCGGCAGCGGCTCGGAACTCTTGGCCGTCGATCTATCGGACACCGGACAGCGCCTGCCCCACCAATTCCTCCGCGGCTGTCCGCACCCCGGCCAAGTGTTCGGGGCCATGGAACGATTCCGCGTAGATCTTGTACTTGTTCTCGGTACCGGAGGGACGAGCGGCGAACCACGCGTTCTCGGTGGTCACCTTGAGGCCGCCCAACGGCGCGCCGTTGCCCCGTGCTCGAGTGAGCACTTCGGTGACCGGCTCGCCGGCGATCTCCCTAGTAGTGATCATGTCCGGAGTCAACTGCGCGAGCAACCGTTTCTGTTCCGCGGTGGCCGGGGCGTCGATCCGCGCATATGCGGGACTGCCGTAGCGGCGTTCGAGTTCGATGTAGCGCGCAGACGGGCTCTGGCCGGTGACCGCGGCGATCTCACCCGCGAGCAACGCGAGCAGAATGCCGTCCTTGTCGGTGGTCCACACACTGCCGTCCATCCGCAGAAACGACGCGCCCGCGCTCTCCTCTCCACCGAAAGCCAAACTGCCGCTGAATAATCCTGGCACGAAGAACTTGAATCCGACCGGCACCTCGTGTATATCTCGGCCGAGCACCGAGACCACACGATCGATCATCGATGAGGTCACCGCAGTCTTACCGATCTTGGTCAGCGCGTCCCAACCCATCCGGTTGGCCACCAAGTACTCGATGGCCACCGCCAGGAAATGGTTCGGGTTCATCAACCCGCCATCGGGTGTGACAATGCCGTGACGGTCGGCGTCGGCATCATTCCCGGTGGAGATATCGTAATCGTCCTTGATCCCGACCAGCGAGGCCATCGCATATCGCGAAGACGGGTCCATCCGGATCTTGCCGTCGCTGTCGAGTGTCATGAACCGCCAGGTGGGATCTACACATGGGTTGACGACTTCGAGTTCGAGGTCGTAGCGCTGGCCGATCTCCTCCCAGTAGTCCACACTGGCGCCGCCCATCGGGTCGGTGCCGAGCCGGATGCCCGCGCCGCGGATCGCATCCAGGTTCAGCACGTTGGGCAGGTCGGCGACGTAATGATCGAGGTAGTCGTAGCGCTGCACGCCAGTTTTCCGCGCACGCTGCAGGATGGTGCGTCTGACTTCGGTGAGCCCATCGCGCAGTAGCGCGTTGGCACGTGCGGCGATAGCGTCGGTGGCCGTGTTGTCGGCCGGGCCACCGTGCGGTGGGTTGTACTTGAAACCGCCATCACGCGGCGGGTTGTGCGAAGGAGTGACCACAATACCGTCGGCCTGGTGGATAGTGCCGTTGCGATTGTGGCGCAGCACAGCGTGACTCAGGGCGGGTGTCGGCGTGTATCGGTCGCGCGCGTCGATCATCGCGGTCACGCCATTGGCTGCGAGTACTTCGAGCGCGGTGGTCCACGCAGGCTCGGACAGGGCATGGGTGTCTCTGGCCAGATAGACCGGCCCCGTGATGCCGCGGGTAGCGCGGTACTCGACGATCGATTGGGTGATCGCGAGGATATGCGCCTCGTTGAAGGAATTGTCCAAGCTGCAACCACGATGTCCCGAGGTCCCGAAGACCACACGCTGTGCCGGGTCCCGCATATCCGGCACGCGGCTGTAGTAGGCCGTCACCAGATGTGCGATATCTTCCAGATCAGTAGGACGTGCGGGACGCCCAGCTCTATCGCGGGCCATGCTCGGGTCTCCCTTCCCTATCGGCTGCGCCCGGCTCGTCATCAGAATCATGTCCACGACCATTCGGTCGCTACCGGCCCCGCAGCCACGTCGCTCGTCTTTGCGGCCGAACGGATGTTCTCACGGCCGAACCCGAGCGATATGGTCGGCGCGACGCGGAAACCTGTCCCTGCGGCGACATACCACGGAGCACCGGTCTCCGCGCTGCTCGGATCGCCGAACCGCGCCGAACCGACGATTCCAACGGCCGAACCGACCGGCGCCGTCATCGCTTACCTTCCTGCCACAGCACATTCTGGTGCGCCACCGGCGCGCGCCGCCAGTCGCCGTCCGCCTCGGACAGCACGGTGAGCCGCGTCGCGGGCCACCGCTGTCCCCACGTGGGAGAACTCCTTCGCGAACCACTCATTGCCTGACCCCCTTCGGTCGTGCCGTTCCCGTCGATCGCTGAGCCGAACTACGTACCACCACGCCATATCGAGCCGATCACCGACGTCCTGCCGCTACCCCCTAGCGGATAGGACGTTCTGCACGACCATGCTCGATCCGAGGAGTCTACGAACCTCGACGGCCGGGCTGAACGGGTGGTGTGGTTATGGTGCGCCCCGAAACAGAAAAATGGGCTCAGCAGCCTCTTGGCTACCCATGCCGTGGCAGCCGGAATCCTCGGGATTCCGGTTCCCTATCAATGATGAAGCAGCCCATGACATTGCCTGTGCGCCGGACGGAAAACCTCTATACGAACGCTTCGATCGTTTCCGGACAGAAGTACGCTGTCGCCGCGAACCGCACGTTATCCACTCGACTGAAGAAGGTATCACAATAACGGAGATAGTCTCTCCACTTAGTCCGAAAGGTTGGTAGAATCAGGGACGTGAATCACGCCACGCTCGCCTCTTCGCCCCGGCGCCTGCGGGCCGATGCCGCGCGCAATCAGCAGCGAATCATCGCTGCGGCGCGCGAACTGTTCGCTGACCACGGACTCGAGATCACTCTTGATGACGTAGCCGAGCGAGCTGGCGTCGGCGTCGGCACGGTCTACCGCCGCTTCGCCAACAAGAGGGAACTGATCGTCGAGGTCTTCGAACAGAACCTGAGCGATTTCGCCGACGCGGCCGACGCCGCCTGCCGCAACCCCGACCCCTGGTTCGGACTCGTCGAATTCTTCGAATACGCATGCAGGCATATAGCCACCAACCGTGGATTCAGCGAGGTAGTCCTCGAGCTGGAGGACGACGAGGCCAACCGCTTCGCCATCGTGCGCGACCGAATCAAGCCCGCCGCGACCGCCCTCTGCGCCCGCGCGCGCGACGCGAAAGTTCTCGCCGAGGGCATCGAGCCCTCGGACTTCTTCGCACTCATCCATATGGTCGATGGCGTCGCCGAATTCGCCAAGCCGGTCAATCCCGAGGTATGGCAGCGATACATGGCCATCGCACTCAATGGCGTGCGCGCGGATGGCACACCCCGCCGAGATCTCGCAGTCCCGCCGCTGCGCGACGAAGAAGTCGAGCAAGCCAAACAACATCTCAACTGCTCGAGCCGCAAGAAATAGCAGAAACGCGCTATGAGTAGCGCAGGCCACGAACACTCCGTAAAGTTGGTCACATGACCAACTCGTGGGTGAACTGGGCAGGTGATCAGCACTGCACCCCTTCGACCCTGGCTACACCGCATTCTGCCGACGAAGTAGCCGATCTGCTCAGTACCGCTGAGGCCAACGGGCATACCGTGCGAGTAGCGGGCGCAGGACATTCGTTCACTGATACCGTCCTCACCGACGGTACTCTGCTGAGCCTGGAAAAGCTGAACCGCGTTCTCGATATCGACCGGGAAACCGGCTTGGTCCGGGTCGAGGCGGGCATCACGCTGAATGCCACGAGCAACACCCTGCACAAACACGGTCTTGCCTTTCCCAACCTCGGGGACATCGATGTGCAGACCGTGGCAGGCGCTACCGCCACCGGCACCCATGGCACCGGATCGACTCTGCAAAACCTCTCCGCCGCGCTGCATTCGGTAGAGTTGATGCTCGCCGACGGCAGCCGGGTCGAGCTGAACGAGCAGAGCGATCCCGACGGCTGGCGCGCGGCCCGGGTCAGCATGGGCGCCCTCGGCATCGTCACTGCCGTGACACTGCGGATGGTTCCCTCCTTCGTCCTGGAGGGCATCGAGCGCCCGATTCCGGTGGACGATGTGCTTGCCGATCTTGATTCCTTCCTCGACGGCAACGAGCATTTCGAGTTCTACATGTTCGCGCATAGCCCACTCGCCATGACCAAACGTAATAATCGTGTGGCTCTGCCCGAGCAGCCGCGCAGCAGAGCGGTAGACTGGTTCGCCGATATCCTGCTGTCCAACTATGCGTTCGACATGTTGTGCAGACTAGGCCGGCGACAGCCGCGCCTGATTCCCGTGATCCAACGCAGCGCAGCCCACGCAGGCAGCTATCGCCGCCAGGTGGATAGGTCCTATCGGGTATTCGCCTCGCCACGGCTGATCCGATTCACCGAGATGGAATATGCCATCCCCCGTGCGCACTCCGCCGACGCGATCCGCGAGATCAAAGAACTGGCCACGAAATTCGACACGCCGATGCCTATCGAGGCTCGGTGGGTTGCACCAGACAACGCGTTCCTCTCCCCGGCGAGCGGGCGCGATACCTGCTATATCGCGGTACATCAGTACCGCGATATGGAGTTCGAGCCGTATTTCCGCGCCTGCGAGGCGGTCTTCAACCGCTACCAGGGACGTCCGCACTGGGGAAAACGCCATTTCCAGACTGCTGAGTCCCTGCGCGAACGCTATCCCGAATGGGACCGGTTCGCTGAGGCGCGCCGCCGCTTCGATCCCAAAGGACGTTTCGCCAACGCCTATCTCGATCGGGTACTTGGGCCGATCGGCTGAACTGGAGCCGCTGGAGTTGTCCGACCACGATAGGCGGAGCGGGCTCAGCCTGCGAGAATCTCCGCGACCAGGCGAGGCACGGCAGTCCCGATGGGATCGCGGATGATCTCGGTGGCCATAGCGTCGTAAGGCGTTGGTTCGGCGTTGACGATGACCAGGTCGGCGCCGTTGCGGACAGCGATCGAACACATCGACGCGGCGGGTTCGACCTGCAGCGAGGTTCCGATGGCCAGGAAGATATCGCTGGTTCCCGCGGCGATCGTCGCCTCAGCAACAATCCTGCGGTCCAATTCCTGGCCGAACATGATGGTAGCGGCCTTGAGAATACCTCCACAGTCCGGACACGGCGGGTCGGGTTCGCCCTCGGCCACGCGCGCCAAAGTGGCGGTCATGGTGCTCCGGTACTCACATCCGATACAGACCACATCGAACATATTGCCGTGGATCTCGATCACTCGCTCCGGCGAGAACCCCGCCCGTTGGTGCAGACGATCGATGTTCTGCGTAATGATGGTGACCGCCCGGCCTGCCCGCGCCAAATCCGCGAGAGCGATGTGCGCGGGGTTGGGTACAGCCTGCCATGCCGGGTTGTCCCGCCGAGCCAACCAGGCTCGCTCCCGTAGAGCTGTATCGGCCACATAGCTCTGATAGGTCGAAAGCAGTTCGGCGATCGGGTCCGTCGTCCACACCCCACGCGGGCCACGGAAATCCGGGATGCCCGAATCGGTCGAGATACCTGCGCCCGTGAGCACCCCGATCCGGCCGATACGACTGCGCCACTCGATGGTCACATCTGTCAAGCGTAGAGGCCACGGCGACCTCTGCAACCATGGCTGACCCGAACGGGAGCGTTCTCCGCTTCGCTCGAACTCGGTCGACCGGGACCTATCCCGATGACCACGTTCGTCGCCTATCGCATCACGACTGCGCGGTAACGATCCACTGTGCGCTGGTATACGTATCTCGTACGCTACGAAAATGTTTCGCCTCTGAAACATGCCGGACGGCGGATCCGGTAACTGGCGCACACCTGCTCCATCGCTCCTCGAAAGGGTTCCCATGCCTCACAAACCCAGCGTGCTGTTCGTCGGCGTGCACAACGCGGGTCGTTCGCAAATGGCCGCCGGGCTCCTCACCGCACTCGCGGGGGACCGATTCGATGTACGATCCGCGGGCAGTGCGCCCACAGAAACACTCGAACCAACTGTGCTCGACGCCATGGCGGAGGTCGGCGTCGACCTCTCCGGCCTGCTCCCCAAACCACTCACTATGGACACAGTCGGTATCTCCGACGTCGTAGTCACCATGGGATGCAGTGACGTCTGCCCGTTCTTTCCTGGCATCAGCTACCGCGATTGGATGCTGCCCGACCTTACCGACCAGCCCATCGACGTGGTGCGCGCCATCCGTGACCGGATCCGCATCCTGGTGGAGAACCTGATCGCCGAACTGGTCCCGACGCCTACCCGCTGAGCCCCGCCGGACCTGATCACGAACGTGTCCGCATGGTTCGGGACCATGACCGCACCGCTGCTCGAGTTTCCGATACGACCCTCGGCTCGCCGCCACGCCGAACAAACTCGACGCCACGCCGAGCGACAATTTATTGGTAGATTTCCGGCGAATCGGACGATACGAGGTAGGCTCCCGCTGTCGTCTTCGATCCTGACGGAAGGCACACCATGGCGCAAACCTCTCTCATGGTTCCCCTCGGCACGGCGCTGCCCGACTTCGCTCTTCCCGACCTCGACCAGCAGATCTACACCCGTGCCGATTTCGAGGGCGCACCGCTGCTGGTTGTCTTCGCTTGCAACCACTGTCCTTATGTCAAGCACATCGAGGCAGCTCTAGGCGAACTGGTCGACTCACTGGGGCCATCCACCGTGGCGATCTGCACCAACGACGCGACCGCCTATCCGGAGGATGCGCCGCTACGGTTACGCGACCAGGCGATCCGAGCCGGCTGGACATTCCCCTACCTCATCGATGAGACCCAGAGCGTGGGACGAGCGTTCCGTGCCGCGTGCACCCCGGATTTCTTCCTCTATGACGCGAATCTCGAACTCGCCTACCGCGGCGCTTTCGACGAATCGACACCGGGAAATGGCAAAGCATTGACAGGAAACGACTTACGCGCCGCCATCGAGGCCGTGCTGGCGGGCAACCCTGTTCCCGAACCCCACCGGCCGAGCATGGGCTGCTCGATCAAATGGAGGGACAATTGAGTGCCCTGTTCCGCGTGCACGCGCGCTACACCGGGATGGGTCACCTCGGCCGCACCACAGCCCGCATACTACGAACGCGAGCCACCCGATCAATCGGCCGAACTCGAATTCCGCTAAGCTAGCCGGAGATTCGGAAGGGGTGGGAAGTTTGGCCACGATCGTCCTCGTGCACGGTATCGCACAAGAACAGGGCTCGGCCGATACCTTGGAGGGGCGCTGGCTGCCCGCCCTCGCAGGTGGCGTACGCAACCACGGCGCCAAGGAGCTCGCGGATCGGCTGTGGCGCAATAACGCCCCCGGCAGCCTGTCAGCGCGTATGGCATTCTATGGCAATCAGTTCCTGGCCGAGGGGGCTCAAGGCGTAGGAACCGAACTCGACGACGCACAGCTCGATCTCATGGAGTCGCTCGCCGAGGAATGGCTGGCGACAGCTGTCACACACGCAAGTGACAAGCGCGACCGCGCAACCGCCTTCCGTCTCGGCACTCCCCCACCGCCGGACGCGGTTGCGCAGGGCATGCGGGCGACGCTGCGGCCCGCCATCAACGCGCTGATGCGATTGCGCTGGTTCGCACCATTCGGTTTCGGGCTGGCGCAGAAGTTCGTGATGCGCTCCCTGTCCCAGGTCGTCCGCTACTTCACCGACGAGACGATCCGGGAGTACGCTCAACGACAAGTGCTCGACCAGATCGGTCCGGACACCCGGCTCGTCATCGCGCACTCTCTCGGCAGCGTGGTCGCCTATGAGGCCCTGCACAGTACCGAACACCCGGTCTCCTTGCTGACCATGGGCTCACCACTGGGGCTGCGCACCGTGATCTACGACAGGCTGCGTCCACAGCCACCCACCGTGCCGAGGTCTGTGACGAATTGGCACAACCTGGTCGATGAGAACGACCTCGCGGCGGCCCACCTCGAACTCGCTCGGTTCTTTCCACCTTTCCCCGGTGCAACGGTCACCCCGATCACCGAGCAATACGTCGACAACGGATCTTCACCACACGACTCCACCAATTATCTGACCAAAGCCAGCACCGGCGGTATCGTGGCAAAGGCTCTCGGACACTGAGTGATTCGAGGATACTGAGTGATTCGAGATTTCGGTTAGTCCAGGTCACCCCATCCAGGCCACGGGCGCATTCCCATATCTCCACGCAGATACGCCAAGCGGCGAACCGCTTGTCGCTGGTAGATCGGATGCTCCGCCGCAGCTGCCATCGTGTGCAACGCCATGCGAAACTCTTGGATGTCGCGCAGTAGGTAGAAACCATCCCAGCGCGTCACGTCATGCCCATACCCCCTACAGAAGTCAGCGTACTGTGCGGCATTGATCGAAGCCAATGTCCAACATTCGATCGCAGCGTGCACCAGGTCCCATTCCGGTGGGCCGATCACCATCCGCCCCAATCCGGCCAGGATCACCTCACCGTCATCGGTGACCACCACGTCGTCGTCCCAATCGGCGGCGTGGATCACCGACCAAGACCTGCCCTGCGGCAAGGCCTTCCATCGACCTCGAAGTTCTTCCACATGTGCACGCATCCACCGCCGATCGTCCTCGGACATCGTCCGCGCGGCGGCGATATCTTCCTCCGCCCCCGCCAACGGGGCCAGCCGACGCAGCTCGAACTGCGGCAACGGCAGCTGGTGCAACCGCCCCAACACCCCCGCGATCTGCGCGAGTGTCCCGGAGTGATGTGGAGGCAGATCCCGCCAAAAAGTCACCGCCCGACCGTCGACCATCACCGGCTGCGGAATATCCGGCACTAGACGCGCCGCAGATACCCCGCACGCATCTAGCCAGCGAGCCACGGCCACCTCCCGGCCGGCCACCAGCTTCTTTCCCCGGCCGCCGATCCGTGCGACTACTCCGTCGTGCAGCTTGTATACCGTCTGGGGCCCCACGACCTCGGCGCCTCCGGCATCGATCCCGACGCTCATACAGGCGGCCCACAAAATCGACCGCATACCGTTTTCCGGGACGCCCGACGTCATGTCGACCCCCAGCGTCCCCACCGACCCCTGCTCCCTATCTGGGAGCAGTAGTACTGCATCTCGGCTTCGAACGTCATAGCAGCCATCCAGATATTAGGGGGCAAACACTAATTTTCCCTGCTCAACAGAAGTTACCACCCAATGCTACTCACGATTAGCAATCGATCAGAATCCTACCGATTTGACTTAAATGTCCGAATTGTCGGAATGGTGGATACGTAGCAGAGCACCGAAACTACTCCATCGACGACCAGAAGCGTCCACACTGATTCGATCACCATCCGACACACCGAGATCTATTGTGCTAAGAAATTTTCGACCGTCAGCACAACACCTCTGTCGCCGTCATCGGCGGACAGACAAGGGAAATAGCCTGCGCACCAATTGTCCACAAACTTCGACCAGCCCCGACCCAGGTACTCGACCCCAGCGTTCCAGTGCGCCTCGCGACTTACTGTCGAGTGAAAATCCATTGCGGTACATCGCATATCGAATATCAGCACCTACGGCCGTCCGCGCATGAGCGCGATCACGAACAAGAAGTTGCTCTCAGTGAGTGGCTGCCATTTGTCGTAACTTGCCCACGGTAGTCAAATGGTGGCCTAACAGTGTTCTGGTGCCACCAAATCACTCCGCGCACTCAATCGTAACCACCGTCGTCATATCCAATCGGCAAAGTTCTGACGAGAGACATAAGAAAAGGCTCCGCAGGTCTTTGACCTGCGGAGCCGTTGGCTGTGGAGCTGCCGGGAATCGAACCCGGGTCCTCCGCCGTGTTTCCAGGGCTTCTCCGTGTGCAGTCCGCTGTGTCTCTACTCGGATCTCCGGATCCCGCGAACAAGCCCGGATGACGATCCCAGTCGCTGTTCGATGTCCTGTCCCACTCCGCGACCGAGCCGAACAGTAAGCCCTCTAGCTGATGCCGGCACCGGAGCCGAGGGCATACTCCGGGCCGACAGAGTCGCTCTGCTGATCAGGCAGCTAGAGCGTACTCGCGCTGATGAGAATCGGCGCTTAATTGGTCGCAACGACGCTTACGGTGGTCTCTTGCCTGCACCGACACGCTTCCCCTGAATCTACGTACGCAGTCGAAACCGTTCAGCCCCGTACGCCCCGGCGCCTTGCCGGGCTGCTAATGATAACACCGGCCAGCACGGGAATCATCCCGATATTCCGGGCGGTGATCACCGCATGCCTTTGACCCGCCGTCCCAGCTCCCGGGTGACCTCGCGCTCGGCGGTACGGCGGGCCAGGTCTTGACGCTTGTCGTAGTCCTGCTTGCCCTTGGCGAGAGCGAGTTCGACTTTCACTTTGCCGTCGGAGAAGTACATCGATAACGGCACCAACGTCTGGTTGCCCTCCCGTGACTTGCCGACCAACCGCTCGATCTCGCGCTTGTGCAGCAGCAACTTGCGCACCCGGCGCGGCGAGTGGTTGGTCCAGGTCCCGTGGCTGAACTCGGGGATGTGCAGCCCGCGCAGCCACACCTCACCGTTGTCGACCGTCGCGAACGAGTCCACGAGTGAGGCCTTGCCTTCCCGCAGGCTCTTCACCTCGGTGCCGACCAACGCGATCCCGGCCTCGTAGGTATCCAGGATCGCGTAGTTGTGCCGCGCCCTGCGGTTGGTCGCGATGACCTTGCGCCCCTTCTCTTTCATATCTCCTCTATCATCCCATATACCCAGCTGGGAAGCTCTTTCCTCGCTGACATTCTCACCCTGGTCTCGTATCGATCCCGTCCTGGTCGACCCGACTCGTCGCATGGAGGCTGTACAGCCTTCCTCCGTGTTACGTGAAGCCGGTGTCCTGTCCGCTCGGGACTGTCCGCTTCATGACGGCGACTGGCCTGCCGTTCGGATACGAGCTGGTAAATCGTCCGTCCTTGGCCAGCAGGAACGCAAGCGCATTACCCCTTGTATGGCCGTGTGTTCTCGGACGCTGCGGATTCGTCGGCGTGAGCGGCTTGTCCAGCAGGCTACCCTTCAGCGACCTCCATAGATGATTCCACCACCTGTGATGGCGAACCATCGCGGGAGATGAACATGGCAAGGCGCATGATGACCGTTCCAGCGAGGACGACAGCGATCAGTGCCGCGAGACGGGTCCAGTCGCTGGGGGCTTCGTTCACAGCGAACACGAGCAGAGCGATGCCCGTCGTGCTCAGCACAGCACTGACAATATCGAGTTGAGCTTGGGGGAATTCTGATTCGCGCGGGCAGACGACAGCTCCGGTGAGGACGGCGCGGCCTAGTGAATATGCCGAACCCATCACGAATTCGAGACAGAGCCAGGGCGATAACAGTCCCATCGAGCGCAGTCGACAGTGTCACGGAAGGCGGCAACTTCATAGGGCGCGAGAGCGACCACAGCCGGATCCAGTTCGCCGCCTAACGGACTGAAAATATTGCAGGACAACAGTTCTCGCTAACTTTCAGCAGTGATAAAATACGTTCGGCCTAGCGTGTCCTCCAATACCTGCGGTATCTAGACAGTTCCGGATTCCATGTCGAGTTCGTCTACAGCAAACTACGGCGCCGGATATCCGCGCACACGCCGTCCGTACTCCCATATCTACTGCCGGACAACCACTATCACCTCTCGAGATTGGCCGGTCTTAGATCCGGGCTGGGTCGAGAACCGGCCAGGGGATTCATTGCGAAACCGCCACCACGGGTGGCTTACTGGATAAAACAGTGGCTTAAATTCCTCGAAAAATTCTGCAGTACAAAAACTTTCCCTTTTCGGAGGATCTCGATGGCGCCTGCCCTCACCTCGCTCAACCCCAGCTCCGGCCCCGAATCCGGCGGCAACACAGTCCAAATCTTCGGCAGCGGGTTCGCCGGCGCCGGGCCGTTGACCGTGCGGTTCTGAGCGACGGCAACCACGTTCACCATCGTCTCCGACACCCAGATCGACGCCATCGCCCCACCAGGCACCGGCACCGTCGAGGTGACCGTCGCCGCCTTACTGAACGGCACCAGCAACCCACTGCCCTACACCTACAACGGCGCAGGTCTGCTGTTCTTCACTGACCTCATCAGCGATGTGTATTCAGTGCCGCAGACCGGGGGCACACCGACCTCGCTGGCGACCGGACTGAATACTCCCCTCGGCCTCGTCCGGGTCAGTAGCCTCCTCTACATCTGTGAGCTCTTGGCCAGTCAGGTGTCGACGGTGCCGACCACCGGTGGCCCGCCGACCCCCCTGGTGACCGGACTGTCGTCCCCCCGGGGCATCACCGTTTCCGGCAACACCCTGTTCATCACCGACTCCGGCACTGGTCAGGTGGTGTCGGCGCCGATCACCGGCACCGCGACCCCCACCGTGGTCGCCACCAGCCCCACCGGCGCCTCCGGGATCACCGACGGGGTGCCGTCCCAACCGGGGTTCGCGCCGATCGCTGCGGCTCTCCTGGCCGCACCCGTGCTCACCGCGCTCGACCCGATTTCCGGTCCCGAATCCGGCGGCAACACGGTGCAGATCTTCGGCAGCGGATTCACCGGCCCGTTGACCGTGCGGTTCGGGGCGACGGCGACCTCGTTCACCATTATTTCCGATACCCAGATCAACGCCATCGCCCCGCCCGGCACCAGCACGGTCGGTGTCACTGTCACCTCCGTAGACGGCACCAGCAATCCGCTGCCCTATACCTACGGCGGCCTGCTGTTCTTTACCGATGGCATCTCGATCACCGGCCGTGTGTATTCGGTGCCGCAGGCCGGGGGCACACCGACCCTGTTGGCGTCCGGCCTGGACGCTCCCCAAGGTCTCGTCCGGGTCGGCAACCTCCTCTATATCTGCGAGGGCGGGGCCGGGCCGATCGGGTGGTGACGGTGCCGGTCACCGGTGGCACACCGACTGCCCTGGTGACCGGACTGTCGGATCCGCTGGATATCACCGCCTCTGGAAGCACCCTGTTCATCACCAACGTGGGCACCGCTCAGGTGGTGTCGGCACCGATCACCGGTACCGCGACCCCTACCGTGGTCGCCACCAGCCCCACCACCGTGGCCGGGATCACGACGTGAGCCACGACCCCCACCGCTGGACTGTGTGGCACGGTCGACCTCCCTTCGAACCGACGCCGCACAGCCTCACGGGGCCATGAGGACCGGTTGTCGGCCGCCCAGGATAGGTCAAGGACATTCGAAGCGACAGGCCATAGCGGCGAACTCCGCGCCGTACTGGTCGATGACGCACAAGGTGAAATGCCCGCCCCTGTCGACCTGAGCATCGACAACCGACAGAGCCTGACCTACGTGGAAGGCCACGTGTTTACGAACTGTGGGCATTGGGCGCCGGTCGAAACGCAGAAAGCCTTCGAGAACATCACTCGAACTTCTCCAACGAGCTTCGATCCAGCGATAGCTAGTTGCTCATCGAGTAGTCCGGCAGCTCGACGAGCACGGTGGCGGGGCGGGCGACTGCGAGCCGTCTAGCCACCTTGGCGAAGCACAATGTAGAGCACGAGCACCGCACAGAAGGCAACCAACAGCGCTATCGTCGATACCCGCGGTACCCCGCGACGCTTCAGCGGTGGACGGCGCCGCAGCCGCGAGCTCTCCACCGCCGGATCCGCCTTACTTCGAACGTATGGCGGTTCGTCCAGGGCTTCGCCGCCCGCAGCGTCCTCCGAAAGCTCGGCGTCCTCATCGCTGGGACCCTCATTCGGTGCCATAGCCAGCACGGTAGCTGTCGCGGCGGCAACACGCCGGGATTCGGTGCGTACCGCACCGGACGGGACTCAAGCGAGGCGACGCCGGAATGTCTCCACGGATGCGCCAGTCGACAGATCCACGGTATGGACACCTACGTCGACCTGGCCGGAAGTGAGTTCGAACACCATGAACCCGAGTTCATGATAGTTCTCATACAGTGCGGCGTTGCCCCTTCTAGTGCCCGACCCGCTGCTCGATCCACTCGATCCGCTGCCCGATCCACTCGATCCGCTGCCCGATCCACTCGATCCGCTGCCCGATCCACTCGATCCACTGCCCAATGCACTCGATCCACTGCTTTGGGGATCGGACCCGACCGTCTTGGCGGCGGCGCCGCAGACGATCTGCCTGGTGCCTATCGAAGCCGCGCTCGGCTCCAGCACCTGCAACGTATGGTCGTGGCCGGACAGGATGAACTGGCACCTACCGACTACATGCTCTTCCATGAAGCGCTTGACATGTACTCCATTGGCCCACTCGAGTGGCAAACCGTCATAAGAGCCTGCGTTGCCGTGCGGACCGTTGCTCAGGTACGGGTGATGGGTGCAGGCGATTTTCCAGGTCGCGGACGACTCGGCGAGAGCGCGATCCAGCCAGTCGCGCTGCTCGTTCATGAATTGACCATCGACCGCCCAATAAGGCAAGAAGACCGGAGGTAGGTAGGCGGCCAACGGATTGAGGTCGAGCACGAAGAACTCGACCACCGGATTGTGCTCCGGAATTCGCACCGAGTAATAGCGGCTCGGCATCCACCAGCGCTGCGAGTTGGCGTGATACTCCACTTCGGTGTTACCCCGCTGCAGACACCCGCCATCGCCGGGGAAAACCGAACTGTTGTCGTGGTTGCCGAGCACCATCAGCCACGGGAAATCCAGCCCCGCGTTAGGGTGCTCGAATTTCTCGGCGAACTGCGGGTCCGCAGCATTCTCTGGGCCGTGATCGTAGAGATTGTCGCCGAGGCCCAGTGCCAGCGAGAGCGGTTCGCGGCCGTGCAGCGCGCGTATTGCGTCGGCGACCGCCCATTGGGTCCTGGTGCCGGTGCCCGCATCACCGGTCACCAGAACGCGCAGTCGGCGGTCATCCGGGAAGGGGAACTTGGTGACCCCTTCTGCCACCGGTACCGCTCGAGCGGGTGTGCGGCCGAGCAGAGTCGCACCTGCCGCGAGGGTAGCCGCACCAGCCAGGAACTCCCGGCGTCCAACTGTGTAGTTGTCACTCACTATGTTCTCCGCAGTCGTACACGGCCCGCCGGGCGACCCTGATCATCTGTCGTGTGACACGGTAGATGATCACGCTTCGGTAAGTACTCCGATTACGTATTCCCCATACTTCGCGAGCTTGTTCTCACCGACGCCACTGACCTCGCCGAGCTGAGCGAGGCTAGTGGGTTTGCGGGCCGCGATCTCGCGGAGGGTGGCGTCGTGGAAGACGATATAGGCGGGAACGCCCTGCTCCTTGGCGGTGGCCGCACGCCATGCGCGCAGCTTCTCGAACAGCGGCAGGTCGGCGGAGGCCAGATCGACGGCCGCGGGCTTGACCGTCTTCGCCGCGCGGGTCGGCCTGGCCGCCCGCTCCGGCTCCCGGCGCAACATCACCTGCCGCCCGCCGAACAACACTTCGCTGCTGGCCTCGGTGAGTGTCAGCACACCGTAATCGCCACGCACGGTCAGTAAACCGTGGGCCAGCAATTGTCGCACCACACCGCGCCATTCCGTATCGCGTAGATCGGCGCCGACACCGAACACCTTGAGCTCGTGGTGATCGTACTGCAGGACCTTCTGGTTCTTCTTACCGAGCAAGATGTCCACGATATGGCCTGCGCCGAAGCTCTGGCCGCGTTCGCGATCCAGCCGAAGTACCGCCGACAGCACTTTCTGCGCGGCCACCGTGCCATCCCAGGACTGTGGCGGCGACAGACAAGTGTCGCAGTTTCCGCAGGACTGCCCTGTCTCGCCGAAGTAGGCGAGTAGCTGGGTACGACGGCAGCTCACCGTCTCGCACAGCGCGAGCATCGCGTCCAGATGCAGTTGGAGCTGGCGGCGGTGGGCGAAGTCGCCATCGGAGGCATCGATCATCTTGCGCTGCTGGACTACGTCACTGAGACCGTAGACCATCCACGCGGTAGAGGGCAGGCTGTCCCGGCCGGCCCGGCCGGTCTCCTGGTAGTACCCCTCCACCGACTTGGGCAAGTCGAGATGGGCGACGAAGCGCACGTCCGGCTTGTCGATACCCATGCCGAATGCGATGGTCGCCACGACGATCAGTCCGTCTTCCCGAAGAAACCGTGCTTGGTTGGTCGCGCGAGTGCGATTGTCCAAGCCCGCGTGATAAGGCACGGCAGTGATGCCGTTCTCAGTGAGAAAAGCGGCGGTCTTCTCCACCGAGTTACGCGAGAGGCAATAGACGATGCCCGCGTCTCCCGGATGCTCGGTGCGGATGAATTCCAGCAGCTGGCGATCAGGACGGTTCTTCGGCTCGATCCGGTACTGGATATTGGGCCGATCGAAGCTGGATACGAAACGGCGGGCCGCATTGAGGTCGAGGCGCTGGATGATCTCGTCGCGCGTCTTGGCGGTGGCTGTCGCGGTCAGCGCGATGCGCGGCACATCCGGCCACCGCTCATGCAGTACTGAAAGGCCCAGGTAGTCGGGCCGGAAGTCGTGTCCCCACTGGGAGACACAGTGCGCCTCGTCGATGGCGAACAGCGCGACTTTGCCCCGATCCAGCAGCCGCGCGGTCGACTCCAGACTCAACCGCTCCGGCGCCAGGTACAACAGATCGAGCTCACCTGCGACGAACTGTGCCTCCACTGTGCGCCGCTCGTCGGGGTACTGCGTGGAGTTGAGGAAGCCCGCGCGCACGCCGAGAGCGCTGAGCGCGTCCACTTGGTCCTGCATCAACGCGATCAGTGGCGAGACCACCACGCCGACACCGGGACGCACCAAAGCAGGCACCTGGTAGCACAGCGACTTCCCACCACCGGTCGGCATAAGTACCAGCGCGTCGCCACCTGCGATCACATGCTCCACGATCGCGCGCTGTTCACCGCGGAAGCTGTCGTAACCGAAGACACGGTGTAACACATCATGCGCCGCAAAGGATCCAGCGTCCGCACCGGACGCGTCGCCGATCGCTACACCGGCGAAATCATCGGTGGAAGTCATCCGGCCCATCCTAACCTCGTCGATATCGGCGAGGTCAGGCCGAGCAGGCTGGACTCTCGGCCCTGATCGGTGAGTATCCGACGCTGGGCTCGACCATCGCGGCAATGACCTGATGACCGTACCGACCGATCGAAGCTACCGCGCATCAGCCGACCAGGGCAGAGATACCGTGGGGAGTGCGGGACAGCTGGTCGCGGCGCGACGAACACGGACCACCCAGGCCATCGGGCAATATCCGCCCGACGGGAGTGACAATCCAGGCCTCGGCGCAACACCGCATTGGGCGCTGGTCAGCCCTGTCGGTCGAAAAGGCGCAACGGGGACGACAGCCGAGGGTACGTGCTGGTTCAAGGGGCGCTGACATTACTGTTTGTAGGAACTGCCGGTATCTCTACTACACCGACCTGGCACCGACCGATGCCACTCTCGAAACCACTGTCGATCTGTCAACTGAAAGCCGCCTGTATGAGACATACCGCTCCTTCCGCATCCCCGGTTGTCTTCACCAGCGACAATGCCGCAGGCGTAGCACCAGAAGTCCTCGATGCGGTCATCGCCGCCGCTGATGGGCAAGCTATGCCTTACGGCGGAGATCAGTTAACGGCGCATGCCCGTAACCAGTTCGCTGAGATCTTCGGCCGTGACGTCGACGTGCTGCCCGTCTCGACCGGTTCCGCGGCCAACGCACTCAGCCTGGCCGCCCTCACTCCGCCGTGGGGTAGTGTGCTCTGCCACCGAGACAGCCACATCAATACCGATGAGTGCGGTGCACCTGAATTCTTCACTAACGGAGCAAAACTCATTCCCATAGCGGGCGATGACGCCCGCATCGACCCTGACCAGATGCACACAGCTGCCACGAGCAAGGCCGGTGATGTGCACAGTGTGCAACCCAGTGTGCTCAGCATCTCCCAGACCACCGAGAGCGGGGCCGTATACACGCCAGATGAGATCCGGACGCTGGCCGGAATCGCCAAGAGCGCAGGCCTGCGCGTTCATATGGACGGCGCCCGCTTCGCCAACGCAGTCGCCGCATTGGAGTGTACGCCCGCTGAGTTGACCTGGCAGGCCGGCATCGACGTGCTTTCCTTCGGCGCTACAAAGAACGGCACAATGACTGCCGACGCCATTGTCGTCTTCGAACGCGGTCTCACTGCGGAACTCTCTTTTCGAGCCAAACGCGCCGGGCAGCTCTCCGCCAAGATGCGCTTCCAGTCGGCCCAGCTCGGCGCCTATCTCACCGACAACCTCTGGCTACACAACGCTGCGCATGCCAATGCGATGGCCCGACGCCTGAGCGACGGGCTCGGAGAACTTACTGCTATCGAATTGCCACGCACTGTCGAGTCGAATATTGTGTTCTGCCGCCTCCCTCAGAAGGTAATAGACCGACTGCTGATCGAAGGCTTCACCTTCTACCACGACCGCTGGCAGCCCGGCATCTGCCGATTCGTCACGTCTTTCGCCACCACCAAGCGCGATGTCGACGCATTCGTAGCGGCCGTCTGTCGTCTGACCAATGGCAGTTCGTGATCAGGGTATCCGGTCTGTTGTCCGTCGGTAGTGGCTGATTCGGGCCTGGTGCCGCTGGCGTCGTCGCCGAGACCGACCTGGTCTTCGGACACGACATGCTGAACGAGGCGTTCTGGCTACAGTCGCGCGGCGTTCTCGACACCACCACACCGACCTTGATCGCCCACGACGCAGGCCCGACGGCGGTACCGGTCGAATCGTCCCGTAACGCCGCCGAGGCACTGACCCGCCGGAAGCGGCTCGTCGAACTCGAGGGACCGCAGAATCGAGAATGGCGCGCACCCACTATCCACCTCGCGGCCGAATAGCTGCTGGACAGCCAATACTCTACTGGTACAACCATCTACTGGTACAACAAACTTCCGTCGCCGTTCGCGGGCCATTCCGCGTAACGGCGCATGCCATAGAGCAGCGGGGCCCGGTCCGACAACCGGGTGATCCCACGGACTTCCCCGAACACCACTAGGTGATCTCCCGACGCGTAATAGCGCCCGACCACACAATCGGCAACCGTATGCGCGTCATCGATCAGATGCGGTCCACCGTGCTCAGGATCGTGCCGCCAAGACACATTCTCGAACCGGTTGGGCGCCCCTGAACTGAACAACTCAGCGGTGCGGCGACCGTCTTTGTGTAATAAATTGACCGAGAACACTCCACTATCGAGTATCGCCTTCAGCGTCGGACTACCTTGACGCAAACAGACCAGCAAAGTAGGCGGGTCCAACGCGACGCTGCACAGCGAAGAGCAGGTCATACCTCGTGGCCGCCCGCCGTCATCACGGCTGGTCAGCACCGTTACGCCGGTAGGGAACCCGGCCATCAGGGTACGGAAGCACGCGGATGTGATCTCGATGCCTGCAGCCATGTCGTACCACCTGACCTTCTAGAAGTTCCAGTACAAGTAGAAGTTCCAGTACAAGGTATTTCGGCTATTCCCGTCGTCAGTAGAACTGTGCGAAGTAGTCATGGTGGCTGGGCAGCGAACGGCACAGTTCCGACGCTTGGGCAGTCAGCAGCTCGAATTCCCGTTGGGCGGGCTTCGGATCCAGTAGCGACAGTGCAGATGACGCCTGCAGCGGGATACCGCCGAGCCCGAGGACCATGCAGACATATGAGTAGGATTCGAAACCGTGGTAGTGCGGATAGATGGATTCCGCATCGGGGAGTTTCGCCTGCCAGTGTTCGATCCGCTCGATAAGCGAGTCCGGTACCTTGCGGGTCTTGGCGTCACGCCAATACTCGTTGTCCGCGCGAGCGGCGCCGTAGTAATGCAGGACGAGGAACTCACGCACACCGTCCATGCACCGATTGACCAGAGTGTTGTAAGAGTGCCGCAGCCTGTCATCCCAGTTCTGGTCGGGAAAGTGCTTCACCAGCTGTTCGATGCCGTGCTGGATGAAGAAGATTCCACTCGATTCGAGTGGTTCGACGAAGCCACTGGACAGCCCGATCGCCACGCAGTTGTGGACCCACGAACGCCTGCTTCGCCCGATGCGCATCCGAATATGATTGGCCTCCACATCATGCGCAGCCGGGCCGACGAACTCACGCAGTACGCTTTCCGCGTCTTCCGCACTGCAGTAATCCCCGGCATAGACATAGCCGGTGCCGATCCTCCCGTACAGCGGGATCGTCCATATCCAGCCCGCACTCTGCGCTGTCGCGGTCGTGTACGGCCGCAGCCCCACACGCTTCATATCCACCGGCACTCGCAGAGCGACCGCCCGGTCGTTGGGCAAGGTGTCCTGGTAGGACTCGAACGGCTCCCCGAGCGCACCACCCAGCAGCAGGCTTCTGAACCCGGTGCAGTCCACGAACAGATCTCCCGCCAGATCACCGTGCGCGTGGGTACGCACATGGCTGATCCAGCCACGATCGTCCTGCTCGACATGTACGACATCGTCGACCACATGCCGGACTCCCCGCCGGGTGGCGTAGTCACGCAGGAAGTCCGCCAGAAGAGTCGCGTCGAAGTGGTAGGCGTACGGGAACTGTGCCTCCTGTTCCGACAGCGTCGACCGGCCCTGTTCTCCGTCCACGACGTCCCGCGCGAACAGCGAGCCATTGATATATCTCGGAGATTTCTCGTTATCGCACAGCGCGTCGACGAGAAAACAGTCCCGGTCGAATCGGTCCGAACGCGGGTTGTGCAACCACCAATCGGTCAGGCTGAATCCATCGATGATCCGTTGCCGTTCGAACGGATGATAGAAGTGATGACCGGGCTCGCGCCAGTCCTCGAAACGGATACCGAGTTTATAGGTGGCGTGGCACTTCGGCATCCACTCGTGTTCCTCGAGGCCGAGGTATTCGAAGAAATGGCGTACCGTGCTGAAGGTCGCTTCACCGACACCGATTGCCCCCACCCGCTCCGATTCGACCACAGTCACAGTGATCCTGTCGCCGAATGCGGCGCTCAGATACGACGCCGTCATCCACCCCGCGGTTCCGCCGCCTACTATCACTACTCTTTTCAACATAGGGATACTCCTTCTCGGTGTACACAGATCCGTGCACGGATGTCCGGTCACGTTCGGGCCGGAACCCGACACCGATCACCCGGCTCATCGCCTTCTGCGGGATTTCCACACGATCGAAGATCTCTGATGCTCTCGGTTTCCCCTTGTCGCGCAGGGCACTATCGATCCCGAACCGCTGAACCAGGTGCTGCGGACCTTGCGACAGCACCGTCGCGGCCCAACACCTGCAGCGAACCTTCGCCAGTGCGGCACTATCGAATTCGATCCCGGTGGCCTGAGTCGGCCGCAGCAACCGCCACAAGAGATTCGCCGAGGCCACAGCATCCTGCACTGCCAAGTTGATACCGAATCTCGCCACCAGCGACATGGCATGGACCGCGTCTCCGATGAACAAGACCTCCGGAGCGTACCAGCGCCGAAACTGGTCTATGCGGCACTCCAGCAGACTGAGATCGGCGATCCCACCGATCCCGCAGACTTGGTTGGAGAGAAACGGGACCAAACGCACGAGATCTGTACGGAACTCGTCCGCTCCCTGCGCGCGCAACACCTCAAAGCTGCCCAGCTGGTCTTGTAGGACATCTGCCAGTGCGTACCGCGATCGGTGGCGCCGAAGACTTTCCATTCCGGATGCGCGCGCAGATGCCCTCCGCGAGATCGGTCTCCCGGCGAGATATCCGGAACAAAGACGACATCGAGAGCGCAGGCGAAGTCCTTCGGTGTGAACCCGAGATCGCGCCGCAAGACCGAATAGTGGTCGCCCACAACCACTGTCGAAACAGCTCGGAACAGGAATTCCCGGTCCGGCTCCGAACTAGAGCATCTGTGACGAGCCCAGGGCGCGCGTCACGCCCACCACTTCCGCCTCCATGATGAGGTGGAAGCCGGAGTAGCGGTAGCCTTCTCGTGCTGGATCGCTAGGCGACATACCGTGCAAGTCGGACGTCACCGATGCGGCCGAATGGGTGGAATCGGTCAGCCGCGCAAGAGCTGGAGGACCTGGTCATGGAGCAAACCATTGCTGGCGATGGCGTCGCCTCCGTGCGGACCCGGCCTGCCCGCCAATGAGGAGAAGCGCCCTCCCGCTTCGCGTACGAGGATGTCCAAAGCGGCCAAGTCCCACAGCGATACTTCTGGTTCGGTGGCGATATCGACAGCGCCTTCGGCGAGCAAACAGTAGCTGAGGAAATCGCCGTAGCCGCGCACCCGCCACACCTCGTCGGTCAGCGCGAGGAAACCCTCCCGCAAGCCGCGCTCGCGCCAACCGGACAGACTCGAGAACGCCAGGCTGGCCGAGCCCAGCTCACCAACAGCGGAAACCGCGATCCGCGTGGCCGCCTGCGCGTCGAAGCTCGACCACGCGCCCGCCCCAAGCGCAGACCACCAACGCCGGACCAGCGCGGGCGCGCTCACCACACCGACGACCGGCTGCCCGTCCTCCAGCAGCGCGATCAGCGTCGCCCAGATCGGTACCCCGCGTACGAAGTTCTTGGTGCCGTCGATCGGGTCGACCACCCACTGCCGTCCGCTGAAGTCGGCGGTGCCACCGAATTCCTCGCCGAGCACCGAGTCGTGCGGCCTTGCCTCGGCGAGCACCTGTCGAATCGCCTGCTCCACGGCCAGATCGGCGTCTGATACCGGCGTCAGGTCTGGCTTCGATTCGACCCTGAGGTCCAGCGCACCGAAGCGAGCCAGGGTGATGACGTCGGCCGCGTCGGCCATGCGCAAGGCGAGTTCTAGATCGGAGGAGTACACAGCCCCGCACCCTATCCCCCAACGCACCATGCTGACGGAAGTCAGACCGCTCAGACCTCGGAAAGCACCGCTCGGCCACGCAGAGCCCGTGTTGGATCACCCCGCGCGCACTCGCGTACTGCGCTTGTCGAAGGCCAGCTAGGCTTGACGATCGTGCATCCCGATGTTTCCGCTGATCTCGCCGAACTCGACGCTACCTTGAAAACAGTCGAATCGGTCCTCGACATCGACGAGCTACGCCGTCGTATCGACGAGCTCGAGCACCAGGCCGCCGACCCCGATCTGTGGAACGACCAGGACCGCGCTCAGCGAGTCACCAGTGAACTCTCTCATGCCCAGGGTGAGCTGCGCCGAGTCGAGGAGCTGCGGCAACGACTCGACGACCTGCCGGTACTCTACGAACTGGCAGAGGACGAAGAGGGAGAAGCCAAGGCCGACGCGCTCGCCGAGGCCGACGCCGAGCGCGACGCGCTGCATGGCGATGTGGAAGCGATGGAAGTCCGCACGCTGCTGTCAGGTGAGTACGACAAGCGCGACGCGCTGGTGAACATCCGCTCCGGCGCAGGCGGTGTAGATGCCGCCGATTGGGCCGAGATGCTGATGCGCATGTACATCCGCTGGGCCGACCGGCACAAGTATCCAGTGGAGGTCTACGACACCTCCTACGCCGAAGAGGCGGGAATCAAGAGTGCCACCTTCGCGGTGAAGGCACCCTACGCCTATGGCACGCTGTCGGTGGAGATGGGCACGCACCGCTTGGTGCGGATCAGCCCGTTCGACAACCAAGGTCGCCGCCAGACCTCCTTCGCCGAGGTCGAAGTGCTCCCTGTGGTGGAGACCACCGACCATATCGAGGTCCCCGAGACCGAGATCCGGGTCGACGTGTACCGATCCTCCGGTCCGGGCGGCCAGAGCGTCAACACCACCGACTCCGCGGTTCGGATCACTCACCTGCCGACCGGCATCGTGGTGACCTGCCAGAATGAGAAATCTCAGCTACAGAACAAGATCTCGGCCATGCGCGTACTGCAGGCCAAGCTCTTGGAGCGCAAGCGACAGCAGGAGCGGGCCGAGATGGACGCGCTGAAGACCAACGAGGGCGCTTCCTGGGGCAATCAGATGCGCTCCTACGTACTGCACCCGTATCAGATGGTCAAGGACCTGCGGACGAACCACGAGGTCAACAATCCCTCAGTAGTACTCGACGGTGAGATCGACGGGTTCATCGAATCCGGTATCCGCTGGCGAATGCGAGAGCAGGCGAGCTAGGTGGGAGGCGCGGAAGTCCAGGCGATCGCCTCCGCTGATTCGATCACGTGGCTGCGTGGTTCCGGCCTGGAGATCGTGCTGCTCGTCCTCGGCGCGGTATTGTTCAGTCGGTTCGCCACCTTCATCAGGGACCGGATCACCCACAAGATCGACGCCGGATTCCATAGCAGCGACGCGCTGGTGCGTACCGAGGCGGCCAAACATCGCCATGCGCTGGCCCAGGTGATCACCTGGGTAGTGCTGACCATCGCCTACGTGCTGATCGCCATAGAAGTGCTGCGGCGGCTCGGCTTCGCCGTCACCGGGTTGATCGCACCTGCCGCAGTGCTGGGCGCCGCCCTCGGCTTCGGCGCGCAGCGCATCGTGCAGGACATCCTCGCCGGATTCTTCCTGATCACCGAGCGACAGTACGGTTTCGGTGATGTAGTCCAGATATCGGTAGCCGGGGCCGCAGGGCAGGCCGAGGGCACAGTCGAAGATGTCACGCTGCGGATCACCACCTTGCGCAACGCGGACGGTGAGGTGATCACCGTGCCCAATGGGCAGATCGTCAAGGTCATGAACTTGTCGAAGGATTGGGCGCGTGCCGCGATCGATGTCCCGGTAGCCGCTGACGCCGATATCACCAGGGTCAACGAAATACTGCACGAGGTCGGTCGACAGGCGTACCGGGATGCCAGTCTCGAGCCATTACTACTCGACGAGCCCACTGTGATGGGTGTAGAAGACCTCACCGTCGATCAGATGAATATTCGAATGGTCGCTCGCACGTTGCCGGGTAAACAGTTCGACGTCGGACGCGAACTACGAGTGCGGGTAGCCGCGGCATTGCGTCGGGAGGGGATCAGTGCGGCCACGTAGATCCACCGCGATCCTGATGTCAACCTGGATCGCCACATTCGTGTTGTACGTACTCGTCAAACCGGATGCCACGCCACATGGACCTGCCACTCTGGTCGACAGATTCCCTGAGGCAGCGGTTACCGGTCCACATGGCCCATGAACCGGTAGGAAAACCGCGCTGCCCGGCCACCCTCGGTTGACAACCCTGGGCTTATGTGATCGCTGACTACACTGGCTTCCCGTGATCACCATGCGGAACGTGACCAAGTCGTACAAGACCTCGACGCGACCCGCGTTGGACAACGTCACGGTCGACGTCGACAAAGGTGAGTTCGTCTTCATCATCGGACCGTCCGGCTCGGGAAAGTCGACCTTCATGCGTTTGCTGCTGCGGGAGGAGTCGCCCACCGCAGGTGAAATCACCCTTGCCGACTTCCGGGTCGACCAGTTATCCGGTCGCAAAGTGCCCAAGCTGCGCCAGCGCATCGGATGCGTCTTCCAGGATTTCCGGCTGCTGCAGCAGAAAACGGTCTACCAGAATGTCGCGTTCGCCCTGGAAGTGATCGGCAAGCGCCGCCAGTTCATCGACCGCACCGTCCCTGAGGTACTCGATATGGTCGGCTTGAGCGGAAAGGCCGATCGGCTACCGACCGAACTGTCCGGCGGTGAGCAACAGCGCGTGGCGATCGCCCGGGCTTCGGTGAACCGGCCGTTGGTGCTCTTGGCCGACGAACCGACCGGCAACCTCGACCCCGACACCAGTGCCGACATCATGCTGCTGCTGGAAAGGATCAATCGGATCGGTACGACGGTGGTGATGGCCACCCACGACAGCTATATTGTCGACACAATGCGCAGGCGGGTAGTGGAGCTCGATCACGGGCACTTGGTCCGTGACGAAGCGACCGGAGTCTACGGAGTAGGCCGGTAATGCGCGCGAGTTTCCTCCTCGGCGAGGTGCTCGAGGGATTGCGCCGCAATGTCACGATGACCGTCGCGATGATCCTGACCACCGCAGTCTCCCTCACAATGCTCGGCGGCGGTCTGCTCGCAGTACGGATCGCGGACAAGACCGAGCAGTACTTCCTCGACCGGCTCGAAGTTCGGCTGTACCTGACCGAGGAGGTCTCGGCCAACGACCCGGACTGTTCACAAGAACCGTGTCGATCGATCATGGCCGATTTGAAGGCGACCGCGGGCGTGGAGTCGGTCCAATTCATCAATCGAGAGGCGGCAATCCGGGAAGCCAAGGAAAAGACCTTCAAGGACCAGCCCGAGTTGGCGAAGTACGTGAGTGAGACACCACTGCCTGCCTCACTGCGTGTGAAGATGGAGAACGCGCAGCTGTATCCGACGATCTATGCGAACTTCCACAACCGTCCTGGTGTAGGGATGGTGCGCAATGACAAGGACATCGTAGACCGGCTGGTCAGCTTGTTCGACGGACTGCGCAATGCGGCGTTCGGTCTGGCCGTGCTGCAGGCACTGGCCGCGTTGCTCTTGATCGCGAACATGGTGCAGATCGCGGCGTTCACCCGGCGTACAGAAGTGGGCATCATGCGATTGGTCGGCGCTACCCGCTGGTACACCCAGTTGCCGTTTCTGCTGGAGGCGATGGTCGCGGCGCTGGCCGGTTCCGGGCTCGCGGCGCTCGGCCTGCTCGCCGCCCGGCCGCTGGTCATCGATCGCGCTCTCGGAGACCTGTTCGCCAGCAAAGTCTTCCCACGTATCACCGCCGATGACATTATGATGACCGCGCTGGTCATCGCCCCGGTCGGCGTCGCATTCGCCGCCCTGACCGCTTACGGAACTCTGCGGTACTACGTCCGCGAGTGATACGGGCTCGCGTCCGGCGGCACGCGAGCGCGGGGAGGAGTCGTACGCCCCGAAGGCAGGCGCCTACGACGTTCGGCGAAAACCTACACTGTGTCCGCGATCGATGCCGAGTGCGCCTGCCATATCAGCGTCGGTCATCCACGTCCACCTCTTCACACAACGGAAACGCGGATTCAGCGAATCGGGCTCGAATGCCGCCGTGAGCTCGATCAGAGACTCGCCGCACGACCGGCCGTGATCAGAATACTCCGCGATTTCCGCACCTCGACGCTCTTCTTACTCAATAGTAAGATATATCCAGATAGACCGCACCAATACGTCCGAGAAAACAGGTGATAATGAGTACTCGAGACAGCGCAACGAGGCGACGTCCAGATACGTCCGCAGTCGGGCTGAACCAGCCCAAGCGGGACTGGATGGGCGCGGCGATGCGGGTCATGACCACTTTTACCGGATCCGATCTCGCCGGGAAGTACAACCTGCGCAAGCCGATCGAGCGCGTCACCTACGAGGGCACCAAAACCGGCTTCCGCACGCTCGGCGCCGCGACCCGCACCTTCGCCAAGGTCACAGGCACTGACACCCCGAAACGACCGGCGACCGCCGATGCGCAGAGCAAGGGCTTTTTCGACCTGACACCGACCGACGAACAGCAGATGATCGTCGAGACGGTGCAGGAGTTCGCCGCCGAGATCCTGCGGCCGGCCGCTCCCGAAGCGGACAACACTGCCAAGGCACCACTCGACCTGCTCGAACGAGCCGCCGAACTCGGCATCACTGTGATCAACGTTCCCGAGGAGCTCGATGGTGCGGCCTCAGTACGTGGCGCGATCACCAACTCCCTGGTCGCCGAAGCACTGGCGCATGGTGACATGGGCTTGGCCCTACCCATCCTGGCACCGAGCGGTGTCGCCGTCGCGCTGACGCAATGGGGCAACGACACGCAGCAAAAGTCCTATCTACCGGCTTTCGCCGGTGAGAACGTGCCGCAAGCCTCGGTCGTGATCAGCGAGCCGCACGCGCTGTTCGACCCCTTCGCACTGCAGACGAAGGCGAAGCGCTCGCCGAGTGGTTACCGTATTTCCGGGTTGAAGAGCCTGGTTCCCGCCGCAGCCGACGCCGAACTGTTCTTGGTCGCCGCCGAATTGGACGGCCGTCCCGCGCTGTTCATCATCGAATCGGACGCGCCGGGCCTCGTCGTTGAGGCCGACCCGAGCATGGGGTTGCGCGCCGCGGGCTTGGGCCGACTGATCTTGGATGATGTCATAGTCGGCGCCGACGCCATCCTCGGCGATGGTGACGCGAGCACCCGCGCCGAAGAGTACGCCGACGCCGTGCGCTTGGCCCGCCTCGGGTGGGCATCACTCGCCGCGGGCACCGGCCGAGCAGTGCTGGACTATGTGATTCCGTACGTGAATGAGCGAGAAGCATTCGGCGAGCCGATCTCACACCGCCAAGCAGTGGCATTCATGGTCGCCAATATCGCGATCGAACTCGACGGTCTACGACTGGTGACCTTGCGCGGCGCCTCACGAGCGGAGCAGGACCTGCCGTTCGGCAGGGAGGCGGCGCTCGCCAGAAAACTCGCTACCGACAAGGGCATGCAGATCGGCCTCGACGGCGTCCAGCTGCTCGGTGGCCATGGCTTCGTCAAGGAACACCCGGTCGAGCGCTGGTACCGCGACTTGCGAGCCATCGGCGTCGCCGAAGGCGTCGTACTCATCTGACCGGTCGCAGTCGCTTTCCAGGAGAACCACCATGATCAATCTCGAACTCCCCAAGAAGCTGCGAGCCAGCTCGAATCAGGCCTATCAGGTCGCCAAAGAGATACTTCGTCCGATCTCGCGCAAGTACGACATCGCCGAACATACCTACCCCGTCGAGCTGGACACCATGGCCGCCATGATCGAAGGCCTGGCCGACTCCGGCACCCAGAAGATCGGCGGTGCCTCCAGTGGCCGAGCCGACGACAGCGAAACCGACCGGCATGCCACCGAGCTGCTCGGAAACACCAATGGCGGCAACATGTCCGCGATGTTGAATGCGCTGGAGACCTCCTGGGGTGACGTCGGCCTGATGTTGTCGATCCCCTACCAGGGCCTGGGCAATGCCGCCATCGCCGCCGTGGCCACCGACGAACAGCTCGAGCGCTTCGGCAAGGTCTGGGCCTCGATGGCGATCACCGAGCCGTCCTTCGGTTCCGACTCCGCCGCAGTGTCCACCACCGCCGTGCTCGACGGCGACGAGTGGGTGCTCAATGGCGAGAAGATCTTCGTGACCGCGGGCCAGCGCTCGACCCACATCGTGGTATGGGCGACACTGGACAAAAGCCTCGGTCGAGCGGCGATCAAGTCGTTCGTCGTGCCGCGTGACGCCCCTGGCCTGTCAGTGGCCAGGCTGGAGCACAAACTCGGCATCAAGGCTTCTGACACCGCTGTACTCCTGCTGCAGGACTGCCGGATTCCGAAGGACAACATCCTCGGCAACCCGGAAGTCAATGTGGAGAAGGGTTTCGCGGGGGTCATGCAGACCTTCGACAACACCCGTCCACTCGTCGCCGGGATGGCGATCGGTGTCGCCCGGGCCGCACTGGAGGAACTGCGGGCGATTCTGACCGCCGCGGGGGTCGAGATCTCCTACGACACTCCAGCGAACAACCAACATGCCGCAGCCGCCGAATTCCTGCGGATGGAAGCCGATTACGAGTCTGCCTATCTACTCGCCCTGCGGGCGGCCTGGATGGCCGACAATAAGAAGCCCAACTCGCTCGAAGCATCCATGTCCAAAGCGAAAGCAGGCCGCACCGGCACCGACGTTACCCTCAAAGCGGTCGAGTTGGCCGGTGCTATCGGCTACTCGCAGCACACACTGCTGGAGAAATGGGGCCGCGACGCCAAGATCCTGGACATCTTCGAAGGCACTCAGCAGATCCAACAGCTCATCGTGGCGCGCCGCATCCTCGGAAAGACCAGTACTGAGCTGAAATAGGTTGGTGGGCTACCGGAGCCGGTGCCTGCCTCGGCACCAGCAGGCTCCGGTAGCCGGGCCAAGTCTTTTCATTCGTTCGCTCGGAAGCGGAAACGCTTCTCACAACACGGGGATGTACGAGTCCGCGCGATACGGCGAGCTACACTTGCTCGGTTTTCCTGTGATCTGACACACTTCACATTGCTACGGTGACTACTGAAACGCCGTCCTGGTTCGCTCGGAGGGAGCACCAGCGTGCGGGTTTGTGGAGGTGTTCGACATGAAGATGGCTCACGCACTGGAAGCTGTGCAAGCGCTACGCGTGCTGTCCGATCATCGCATCATCAATTTCCGGAATCCGCTGGAGACCCTGCGGACAATCAAAGAGTCGAAGATCCTCGGCCTGCAGGCATCGGTAATTCGGCACTCCGCGCGAGTGGCGCCGGATGCGCCTGCTCTCGCAGATGAGGCGGGTACGCTGACCTATCGCGAACTGGACGAGCAGTCGACCGCGATCGCGCGGGGACTGCGTGCGTCCGGTATTACCGAGGGTACGGTGATCGCCGTCTTGGCACGCGACCACCGTGGCCTGATCCTGACCATGGCCGCCGCGGGCAAGCTAGGGACACGGCTGGTGTTGATGAACACCGGGCTCGCCAAGCCACAGTTCGCCGAGGTGTGTCAGCGCGAACAAGTCAAGGTCGTGTTGCATGACAGTGAGTTCCTCGGTCTGCTCGACGCCTTACCGCCCGAGCTGCCGCACTACCTCACCTGGGTAGACGAGGGCACCGAGCTGCCCGAAGACGAAAAGACGTTCGACGACCTGATCGCGGCCAACTCCACCGACCCGTTGCCCATGCCGAGCAGCCCCGGTGGCTTCATCATTCTGACCAGCGGCACCACCGGCTTGCCTAAAGGTGCTCCACGCAGCAAGGTCTCCCCGTTCGCCACAGCGCAATTGGTCGATCGAATTCCGTTTCCACGAGGCGGCGCTCAAGTGATCGTGTCACCGATCTTTCACAGCACGGGGTTCGCGGCCTGGGCGGTCGGCTCGGTCATGGCCAACAAAGTGGTGGTGCGCCGTCGCTTCGACGCCGAGGCGACGCTGCGAATGATCGCCGACCACAAGGCGGAGATGTTGGTGGCAGTGCCCACCATGCTGCACCGTATGGTCGAATTGGACCCGGCGATCCGGGCGAAGTACGACACGTCCTCGTTGAAGGCGATCCTACTCGCCGGCTCGGCACTGTCGCCCGAACTCACGATCAAATCCACCGAGGTGTTCGGGCCCGTACTCCACAACCTCTACGGCTCGACCGAATGCGCCGTGGCGAGCGTAGCCAACCCGCAAGACCTCGCCCTCGCACCAGGCACTGCCGGACGCGCGCCGATCACCTGCGAGATCCGGCTCTATGATGACAACAATCAGCAAGTCACCGCGCGCAATACCACCGCACGCATCTTCGTCCGCAGCGGCGCGCCTTTCGAGGGCTACACCGACGGCAGGAACAAACAAATCATCGACGGCTACATGTCCAGCGGCGATGTCGGCCACTTCGACGAGCACGGCTTGCTCATGGTAGACGGTCGCGATGACGATATGATCATCTCCGGCGGCGAGAACGTCTTCCCACAAGAGGTGGAGAACCTGCTGTTGGAGCGGCCCGATATCTTCGATGCCGCCGTCGTCGGTGTCGACGACATGGAGTTCGGAAAACGCCTGCGCGCCTTCGTTGTTCCGGAGCAGGGCTACACACCGGACGAAGAAGAGATCAAGAAGTATGTCAAGGCCAATCTCGCACGCTACAAGGTACCGCGCGAGGTGATCTTCCTCGACGACCTGCCTCGCAACGCAACCGGCAAACTGCTGCGCCGGGTACTGGTGAACTATAAGAGCCAGTCCTGACCAGAGCCGGATGCCCGGCTAGTCTCCATGAGCGGAAATCCATGAGATAAGTACCACATTCGGTGCTGTTCGCTTGTTACTGTTGGCGCCAGCACTAGCTCCTGTAACTGCGGTCCATACCACTAGGGGGGCTACCCAGTGGTGCCGCCGGAAGGTTGTTCTCGATGGCTCTCCCCTCTCTCGCATTGGGCGAAACCGCTCGCAAAGCGGGTGATTTCGCTCTCTGCCTGAATGTGATGCGCAAGCGACGGTTGTTCAACCCGCTGCGCCCCGACCACACGGCGCGGTCGATGTTCAACGTACTGAAGTTCGGTCCGTTCGCCGGTGTCGTCATGCATGCCGCACAGACCAAAGCGAACGCCACGGCGATTGTCGACGAACGCGGTGCGTTGACCTTCCGCCAGCTCGATGGGCAGTCCAACGCCCTGGCACGTGGGCTGAAAAGCGCGGGCATCGAACCCGGTGACGTGGTGGCGATCTTGGCCCGCGACCACCGCGGCATGGTGCTGAGCCTACTGGCCACGGGCAAGCTCGGCGTACGCGCGGTGCTGATGAACACCGGCTTCGCCGCACCGCAGCTCGCCGATGTGGCCGAGCGGGAACACGTCAAAGCCGTGTTGCACGACAGCGAGTTCAGCGGTCTGATGAGCGCGATACCCGCCGGAATCCCGCGCATCTTCACCTGGGTCGATGCCAAGGACTCCGTCGATGCGTCGATCCCGACAATCGACACACTGCGCGAGAGCCACACCACCGCGTCACTGTCCGCGCCTACCAAGCCCGGCGGCGTGATCATCCTGACCAGCGGTACCACCGGCATTCCGAAAGGCGCACCACGCGATCGGGTAAACCCTTTCGCTTCAGCACAATTCATCGATAGAATACCGTTACCCCGCAACGGCACCATGCTCATGGCAGCGCCGATCTTCCATGCCACCGGCCTGTCCCAATTCACCCTCGGCCTCGCGCTGGGCAACCGGGTGATCTTCCAGCAGCGCCGGTTCGATCCCGAACAGACCTTGGCCAATATCGCCGAGTACCGAGCCGATTCGATGGTCGTGGTGCCGACCATGCTGCAGCGCGTCCTCGACCTCGACGACGACATACTGGCCAAGTACGACGTCAGTAGCATCAAGGTGATCTTCGCGGCGGGGTCGGCCATCCCGCCAGATGTGGTGACCCGCACACTGGACTACTTCGGCGACAGTCTGTACAACCTTTACGGCTCTACCGAGTGCGCGGTGATGACGGTCGCCACTCCCGCAGATCTGCGCACATCACCGACCACCGCGGGCCGGGCGCCGGTCGGTATCCGCATCGCGCTGCTCGACGAGAATCGCAAGCCCATCACCCAGCCGAATGTCACCGGGACCATCTTCGTGGACAACGGTTTCGCCTTCACCGGCTATACCGACGGCCGTGCCAAGGAGACCGTGAACGGCATGATATCCAGCGGTGATGTCGGCCATTTCGATGCCGATGGCCTGCTCTACATCGACGGCCGAGACGACGACATGATCATCTCCGGCGGCGAGAATGTCTTCCCGCTCGAAGTGGAGAACCTTCTGTCTGGCCGCGAGGACATCTTCGAAGCCGCCGTTATCGGCGTCGAAGACCATGAGTTCGGCAAACGATTGCGCGCCTTCGTCGTCCCCAGTCAGGAATGCACGAAGGACCCTCAGGAGATCAAAGACTATGTCAAGGCCAATCTCGCACGCTACAAAGTACCGCGCGAAGTGATCTTCCTCGAAGAGCTTCCACGCAATGCGACCGGAAAACTGCTACGCAAGGCCCTGTTCGACATAGAAGTCGATGTGAGCTGAGCTGCACGTCCACTGCTGAGCGGGCAACGCGCTCAACGCGGCGATCCTTCGCCAGGGCCGGCCGAATCGTTTCCACCCGGCAACACTGCAGCTCACCGCGGCCGGCGAACGATAGGTGAATTCAGCTGTTACTCGTCAGTTATCATCAGCGGATGCTCCTAGAGTTCGACCGGTCTGCCGCGCAGCGCCGCGGTGCCGCCGCGCGGGTGCGCGGCGGTTCGGCCGGTACGATCTCAGCGACCGTTTCCGTTGCGGCGCACGGCTGGACAACCGACGGAAGGCTACCGGACACCACCACATTGGCGCTGCTCATGACAGCCGCCGCCGCGACCGGTGTCATGGTGACGGGCCTGCACACTCCCATCAGACTGATCACAGCGCTCCTGGTCGGACAGTTGCTCGGCCACCTCGCCATGGGACTCAGCTCAGGACACCTGCGGCACGGTGATGTCCAACTGTCCCCGGCCATGCTCATCGCGCACCTGTTCGCCACCGCCGTGGCCGCTATAGTGATCCGTGGCGCGGAGAACGCCTATCGGATCGGGACCGCAGTACTGGCTCGTGTGCTTCCGACGCGCCACACTCCGCCTGTCGTCGCGCACCATGCACCTCTACGTACGACCCACCGCGACCGCGTCATCCTCCGCGTACTTGCCACCGAGTCGCTCCGCACGCGCGCACCGCCACTGCCGGTTGCCCGCTGATCTCTTCCACTCCCCCTAACGGAGAACACCATAGCGCGCGTAGCGTTCGCCTCCGCCAGTCGTGGAGCGCAGCGGCGCCGCATACTCCCACGATGTAGGGATAACTCCGACCTACTGAAAGCGCACTTCCACCGCGCATACCAGTGTGGCGAGATCACGGCTGCCCGAAATGAGCCTGCCCGCTTTTCCTCTGCGGGCTCATCCGGCAGACAAGGTATCCGCGATGCGCGGACCGGTCACCCTACAGACCGCGCGTTGCCCTGCGACCACGGCGCCCAGCGCCGTCCAGCTATCCGGACGACGACTTGTACCCCTCCGGGTTCCCGACGTCAGAAACGAAATGATCATGAGTACCTCAGAGACAACCGTCTCCGCCGCCGAGGCAGCGGCGACGGAGACATCCACCACCACGCGCCGGTCCGCGCCACGTAATGACCTATCCGCGCTGGCCATGCGGCTGCATTTCTACGCAGGCGTGTTCATCGGACCTTTCCTGCTCATCGCGGCCGTTACCGGCGCACTCTATGCGATCTCACCGACTATCGAGTCGATCATGTCGCGCGAACTACTGACGGTCACCCCGGAAGGAACGCCGAAATCGCTGGCGGAGCAAGTCGGCGCCGCCACAACCACCCAGCCGAATCTGCAGGTGGTTGCGGTCGACCCGGCGGCGGGTCCGACGGACACCACCCGCGTATTGTTCAGCGATCCCAGGTTGGCCGAGTTCGAGCAGCGTGCGGTGTTCGTCAACCCATACACCGCACAACCGGTAGGCGATTCCGTCGTGTACGGCAGTTCGAGAGCACTGCCGCTGCGCACCTGGATCGACCAGTTGCACCGCGATTTACACCTGGGCGAGCCCGGCCGGATCTACAGCGAGCTCGCCGCGTCGTGGCTGTGGATCATTGCCCTGGCCGGTTCGGTCGTCTGGGTACGCCGAGTGCGTAGCCGCCGCACTCGCAACGGCTGGGCTTGGCTGTTCGCGGCCGACCGATCGCTCAGCAAACGTGGGCGCACAGCCAATTGGCACGGCGCGGTCGGCTTGTGGGTGCTCCCCTTGGCGCTGCTGCTATCGGTGACCGGCATGACCTGGTCGGCCTACGCCGGTGAGAATATCGCCGAGCTGCGCAAACAGCTCAGCTGGACCACCCCCGCAGTCAGCACCGCGCTACCCGGAGCTGTTGCGCCCGAGCATGACCCCAGTTCCGTACGACATGGTGACGGCACCACGGTACATACGCCCACCGCTATGCCCGACCGGATCGCACAGCTGGATCGGGTGTATGCGACTGCGCGTGCCGAGGGCATCACCCGGGCCGCCGCGATCACCATCCCGACCACGCCGGAGAAAGCTTTCTTGGTGAAAGAACGTCGGATACCCGGTACTTATACCGTCGACGCAATCGCTGTCGATGGCGCGACCGGCACAGTCACCGATCGCCTGCCCTATGCCGAGTGGCCGCTGATGGCCAAATTCACCAACTGGGGTATCCAGTTCCACATGGGACTGCTGTTCGGGGTGCTCAATCAGGTGTTGCTGCTCACGGCGATGATCGGACTGATAACTGTCATCGTGCGCGGCTATCTTCTGTGGTGGCGTAGACGACCGGCTCGCGCCACGAGCCGGTTCATTCTAGGACGGGCTCCGCAACGCGGCGCATGGCGAGAGACCACGCCGCAGCTGGTCGTACCACTATTGCTCGCAGCGTTGGTGATCGGCTGGTTCGCCCCGCTGGTCGGCGTGAGCCTACTCGCTTTCCTCGCGGTCGATGCCCTGATCGGCCTCATCGGGCGGGCACGATCCGCCGCTTGACACCGCGTCGCCTGGCGCGCAAGTTCCATGGCGCGCCAGGCGATAGGCAAATGAATGACCGATGAATACCCGCTCCGGGGCAGGGTCAGCCGCAGCAGGCGGTACCGGAAGCAACCGCGTCCCGTTTCGCTTCGCTGCCGCAACACGCACCCTCGACAGTGGCCTCCTCGGCCGTACCACAGCATGGCTGGGCAGCGCCTGCCCCTGCGGGCGCTGGTACCGCATCGAAGGCTTCACTACCGAAGGCTTCACTGTCAGCGAGGACGGTGTACACCTCCCAACGCTCCTGATCCGGCGCGGTAACCCAGACCTTGTCCTGCGTGGCGAAACAACAGGTGGTCGCAATCTGCTCCTCGGTGAACAGCCCTGCCTCCGACAAACGCGTAATCTCCGCGTGAACTCGATCCGAGGTCTCGACCTCGATACCGAGATGGTTGATGCTGCCACCCTGGCCGGGATTCTCGATCAGCACCAGCTTCAGTGGCGGCTCGGTGATCGCGAAATTCGCATAGCCCGGCTTGCGCTTGGCAGGTTCGGCGCGTAACAGCGTTGAGTAGAACCGCACGGCCTGCTCGAGGTCATCGACATTGAGGGCGAGCTGAATCCGGGACATGGTAACAACCTCCACTTGTGTGACTTATATCGAAGAGCTGACACCGTCGAGTGTGGCCACTTTTTCGACATATGTCAACATTCCCGGTATTGTTGTTCACATGCCCAAGGCGTTGCCCGTGATCGATATGTCCGCCCCCGTCTGCTGCCCACCGGTCGCGGCTGGGCCGGTGAACCAGAACGCTGCGCTGGAAGTGGCGCTGCGATTGAAGGCGATCGCCGATCCAGCGCGAGTTCAGCTGTTGTCCCTGCTACTGACCAGCCCGGACGAACAGGAGAACAGCGGAGATCTCGCCACAGCGGTCGGATTGTCGGAATCGACAGTCAGCCATCACCTCAGCCAATTACGTAAGGCAGGCTTGGTCGAGTCCGAGCGCCGAGGCATGAACACCTTCCATCGAGCCCGTCGTGACGCATTGGCCGCGTTGTGCACGGTGCTGGACCCGAACTGCTGCCGTTGAGCTCATGAGGAGCCGGATCGATGCTCATCCCGGTGGCTGAGCAACGGCTGGTCAGCGGCAACGGACAGCGGCAAGGAGCTCGGGGCCTCGGCCGCTGAGACGACGTTCGGCGGCCCTGGCGCCGAACACCGCAGCCGAACCGCCGACAGCGATACCGACAACGACAGCTGCCCAGGCGAGAGCAGTGAGGTGAAGATAGTGGGCGAGGCCGAGGACCATGAGCACGGGCAGCAAAGCGACCAGTTGGCCCATACTGACCACCACCTGCGCCAACCCCTTGGCACACCCTGGATTGCCTGACACGGCAAAGGGGTTCCCGGTTCGAGGCGGCACAGCGTAAGGGGCGGCGACGGAGAGGAACAATCCGGCGCCCGCCACAACACCGAGCACCGCGGGCAGCAGGGACAGCACCAGGGGATAGAGCTCCCAGCGGCCGAGAGCGCCGGGAAGCACGAGTGTGGCCAGGGCTGTCGGTATCCCGATCACCAGCAGCACCGCTACCAGCCGTCCACGGATGTCGGCGCGAACCGCGTCCGGGGTGATGAGTGTCTGCCAGACCGCGGTGCCATCGAATCCGTACAAGTTCATCGCGGCCAGCCCGGAAAACCAGGCAGCTGTGATACCGGCGAACGCCACACCACCCGTACCGCTGCCCTGGACAGTGAGGAACACCGGCAGCAAGAAGCCAGTGATGAGCAGAGGCAGCAGCGTCGCCCGGCGGCGGCTGTCGCGCCACCACGTACGCAGCTCCTTCAGCACCACTGCGGCGACAGGTCCTTTTGGACGCGCCCAGCGCAACAGCACACCCGAGCCCGACGTGACCACGGTGTGCGCCGGGGCGGTCAGCCTGCGGCCGAGCAGCACCGACCACACCTGCCACAGGGCCCCTGACAACAACGCCAACCCAGCCAGCGGCAGCACGGCGCGCAACTGATCCCCACGCTGCGCGGCCTCGACTGCCGCAGGCGCCCACCCCGATGGCAGCGAGCGCAACGCCGTAGTCACCTGGGATGGCGCCGCACGCACGGATTCCAACTGGAAAACCAGCAGACTCATCGGGTAGTACGACAGTCCGACCAAACCAGCCAGCACTATCCCGAGATCCTTACCTCGCCTGGAGCGCAGCGCAGCCCCGGCCCAGGCCAGCACCACTCGGGACAGCAGCACCACGAAAATCAGCTGCAGCACCACACCGGTAGCCGCCACCAACGTTGCCGTCCAACTCATCTGGACCGCCAGCACGATCAGCCCGCCGAAGGCCACCAGATTCACCATCGGCACAGGCCCTGCGAGTGCCGCCGCCAACAGACCCGTCGCCAATTGCCGATTCGTCAATGGCAACAACCGCAGGTGCTCTGGCTGGACCGTCTCATCTCCGCCGCCCATCAGCACCGGACCACACAGCCAGCCGAGAGTCCATATCCCGAACAGGGTGGCAGCCACCGTAACGGCACCGGATACATCGCCATCGGGCACCGAGAATCCGATGACTGTCGCGGTAGTCACGGCGGCGATCATCCCGACCAGCAACCCCAGGACAACAATCGCGCCCTGCCACCCACTCGTGAGCGCACGCCGGGTCGACAACAAACGCATCCGGATCAGGACGCCAACCACGACAAGCCCTCCGCACCACCGACCCGGCCACCGACCAATCGGACGAAAGCTTCCTCCAGCGAGACATCACCGCGCACATCGTCGAGCGCGCCCGCGGCAACCACCTGCCCGCTGGTGAGCACGGCGACCCGATCGCACATGCCCTCCACCAATGCCATCACATGACTGGAAAGCACCACCGCACCACCCGCGGTGACGAACCGTTGCAGGATGGCGCGAATCGTGCCTGCCGACACCGGATCGACCGCCTCGAACGGCTCATCGAGCAATAACAGTTTCGGTGCGTGCAGCAGGGCGGTGGCCAGACCGATCTTCTTACGCATACCGGCGGAGTAATCGACCACCAACGTTCGCTCCGCACTGGAAAATTCGAGCACTGCAAGCAGTTCTTCTGCGCGATCGGCGACAGTGGCTGATGGAAGACCACGCAAAAGTCCGGTATAGCTGAGCAATTCCCGGCCGGTCAGCCGCTCGGGCAGAGCGAGCCCGTCGGGTAATACCCCGACCTCGGTCTTGGCGCGCACCGGGTCGGCCCATACATCGACGCCGAAAATCCACGCCGTACCGGCATCGGGCCGCAACAGACCGCAAGCCATGGATAGCGTGGTGGTCTTACCTGCCCCATTCGGTCCGACCAGCCCGAAGAATGAGCCGGAGGGCACGGTGAGATCGACATTGTCGACCACCGCGTCCCCACCGAATCGTTTGGACAGCCCCGTCAGCCGAAGCGCAGGCTTGCTGTCGATATCCATGAATCCCCCTGTCGAGTCCGCCCTTGTCCAGAATCCGAAGCGATGTCCTCGACAGTACCGACCGGAACTGAGCGACGTTTGCTTCCAGCAGGCCCAGCCTGATGACCAACCGCAGCGGAGCCGCACAATCACTCAGTCGATCCGATGCGCTCCAACTGCTGGAACAACGAGGAAAGTACGTGGATCGGAGAGACCAGCGTCAGTGAAACGCCTGCGGACCGACTCTGTCACCAGCTCGGCGCATCCCCGATCCACCAAAGCGATGACACTTCCTCCGAAGCCACCGCCGATCATGCGCGCACCGTATGCACCTGCGACCAGCGCGGCATCCACCGCGGCATTCAATCCGGGGGTGGATACCTCGAAATCATCCCGCAGCGAAGCATGCCCCGCGGTCAGGACGGGACCGATGATCCTCGGGTCGCTGCCCGCACGCATTGTCTCGGCGATCGCAAGCACTCTTGCGTTCTCGGCCACCACATGCCGGGCTCGCCGTCGCAGTACCTCATTGGTGATCCGGTCGGCGTCTGCCGTGGTCTCGACATCACGCAAGGAGGTGACACCAAGTGCCGCGGCGGCCGCCACGCACTGGTCACGCCGCTCTGCGTAACGGCCGTCGACCAGCTCATGGGGCTGGCCGGTATCGATGACCACGAGATCGAGCCCGAAACGGCTCAGGTCGAACGGGATCTGCTCGTAGGCATCAGCGCGCAGTGTGGTGGCATCAGCGGCGAAACCACGCATGTCGAGTAACAACGCGTGCCCGGCCACACACATCATCGCGGCTGATTGGTCGAGCAGACCGGTCGGCACACCGACATAGGCGTTTTCCGCCTCGCGCGCTATATCGATCAACGCACGATCGGACAGTTCGGGAGCGAATAAATCGCGCAGCGCAATGGCCACCGCACAAGACAGCGCCGCCGAGGACGACAGCCCGGCACCGATCGGCACCTCGCCGTCCAAGTCGAGGTCGACGCCGGGAATCCGCACTCCACGCCGGACGAATTCGGCGAGCACGCCAAGCGGATAACGGGACCACTCCGGCACCCGTGCCCGCTGCGCGACGAAGCCGGACACCTCGACCAGGACAGGCTCGCCGGGCCGCTGCCGTGAGATTGCCCGCACCCGACCATCGTTGCGTGCCACCGCAGTACACCGCATGACCAGCGGCACCGCGATCGGCAGAACATAGCCTTCGGTGTAATCGGTGTGCTCGCCGATGATGTTGACCCGCCCTGGCGCTACCCACGTCCCCACACGCATACCTCGCTGGTTCTTCTCGCTCAGCACAGACCGTTCCGAACAGATTACGAGTTACGCCGAAGGAGAGTTGTTTTCGACGCGCTCGCAAGCACGACCAAGGTGCGACGCGTTGGTTTCGCTCTTGTTACGCCAAGTGCCCGACAGGCAGTCACGTTCCATGCCATGATCAAAACAGTTGTCCAGTTTCTGGCAGCCGAACGCATGGCGGTCGGTTGGGACATCTGCTCGTACAACAACACTCGGTTCTCATGCGCTGACGGTATTCGAGCCGGACTCGAAGAACAGGCGGATGACGAATTCGCCGTGGCAGATACACAGATCTCCCGCACGGCCCGAATTCACCGGGGCAGAGCGACCAAGGGGGCTGATGACACCCAGTACAGGGTTACCGAACAGTCAGCGGCGCCAAATCGGATTGCGCTGGTACGCAGTATCTCTGGGAGGAAGCGCGGTCGCGATCGTCATACACCTGTCGATCGGCTCGCTGCTGGTGTCGTTCACGACGATGGTGATCGTCTTCGGCGTGACGATAGCGACGATCGCCATCGGACTGCGCACTCATCGGCCCGCCCGTCCACTGCCGTGGTGTCTGCTGTCGGCTTCCACGGTGCTGTTCGCAACAGGCATCATGCTCCGAGACAGCCCAGGTCATATGATCCATCCATTCGACGACGCGTTCACCCTGCTCGGCTATTCCGGTGTGGGCCTCATCGCGCTGATCTGGCTGCGCCCGCGCGAGCTACGTGACAACTATGATCTGGTGCTCGACTTCTCCCTGATCGGGCTCGGCGCACTCTTGGCCGCTTGGACCTTTCTCATCTCGCCGATTCTGCAGTCACCACCCGCCGGAGTGAACGTCGTGCTGGCGGCAGTCTATCCAGTACTCGACGCGCTGCTACTCACCTTGGTCGCGCATTCGATGACCACTGCGACCCGCTCGGAGATCGCGCTGTGGTTGGTGCACGCCGGACTGGTCGCGGTACTACTGGGCAATCTGGGCTACAGCCTGGCGGCGGGTACTACCGCACTCGGCGGCAAGGTGCTACTGGCTTCGCTGCTTTTCGCCTTCGCGACCGTTGGAGTCGCGGCACTGCACCCGACCATGGCCGCGCTCGGCGCACCGCGGCGCATCCATCCGCATCACTCCAGGCAGCGCGCCAGTCTCATCGCGATCGCGCTGATCGTGGCTTCCCTGGTTCCGGTGGTCGGGTCCAGGCTGGACCTGTTCGACCGGGTAGTGGTCTCCTCCCTGTTCGCGATGCTGCTGATCGGCATGCTGGTGCGTAGCGAACACGCTATCGTGCGCAGCATCCGCAGCGAGCGACGCGCGAAATACCAAGCCGAGCACGACATGCTCACCGGGTTGCTGAACCGCGCCGCCCTGCTCCGCGCACTGCGACAACGTCGAGAACAGTGGTCCGGACAACCGATCTGTCTGTTGTTCATCGACCTGGACGGCTTCAAACGGGTCAACGACAGCTACGGACACGCGGTCGGCGACGAGTTGATCGCGACTGCGGCGGGCCGGATTCGACATGTGGTGCATGGGGAAGACGTAGTGTCCCGCTACGGCGGCGACGAATTCGTGGTGCTTTCCCCGCTCGGCCTGCCCGAGGCAGCGGTACTGGCCGAACGGCTGATCGGCGCATTCGTCCGGCCGTTCGGACTGAACGCAGGCGAGATACCGATCACAGCGAGTATCGGCATCGCGGGCGTCGGTCCGAGCCGCTCGGATACCGACGTACACGATCTCCTCCGACATGCGGACGCGGCCATGTACTACGCGAAGCAATACGCACTGGGCTATGCGTCCTATGAGGATGCGCGACGCGCGTCCACCGACACCGAGCACCAGGCCCGGCACCCGGCAACTCGACCCACCGGTACCGCAGTGTGAGTGTCAGTCGCTCAACTCCTCCAGCAGACGCTTGGCCTCCGCCAACTCGGCCTGTAACTGATGAACCTTCGCCTCCTGCACGCCACGCAGCGTCTCCAGGATTCCGGCGACCACATCGGCGACCTCGGGGTGCAGGATCTTGGACGCTTGGGCCACCGCCGAACTGGACACCGGAAGTCCGCGCACCGTGCGCTTCTTGCCACTCACCACGTCGACCGACCATTCACCGTCCGCTGTGCCGGTAAGGGTCACCGTGACCTCGGGCGATTTGGTGGACTTGCGCGCGCCTGGGGCCTTGACGGACTTCGCGGGCGGGACAGGCTTGGTCGCGGCATCGGGTCTGCTCGCTCCTGATGTGCTGCCGTGCGGTTTGGGGGCCGATGCCGGAGCGCTCGTCTGCGAACTCGGCGGCTGGGACACAGTGGATTCCTTCCTCGCTGCTTGTTTCGGCTCAGCCTGCTTCGGCTGAGCGGCACCGACCGGCCCGCGCGGTGGCTTGGTCAATGTCACCTCAGTGGGGGAAAAGGACAATACATCCTTCGACCCGGTCGGCCTGACCTGTAGGAAGTCTCCGTCTGCTGGGTCGCCGAGCGCGATCACCTTGCCCGAGCGCCCCTCCGGAACCCCCACTGCGGCCGCGGTGAACCACACCATAGGCGGACGACCACCAGCGATGTCCGTGGCGATCTGCTCGATCTCGCTGTTCGACAAAGGTTGCGGGGTAGTTCGTGGCGACGGCATGGGTGACTCCGAGCGATATTCGTAGTTGGCTGCGTGCACAGATGATGCCCCATGGCACCGACAGTCTCGCGAGGCACCGTCGATACGCATCAGTGGACCGACGACTCCACACCGCCGAATCGGCGTCCACTGTAGGGCACATCCGACAGCTCCTTCATCGAACAGACCGGTCAGCCTGCTGCTGGCGGTGATTGCAGCGCGGGAAACCAGATATCGCTCAGCACCGTGGCGACCTGCTCCGCCGAGACATCGATGGCGCCCCGCAACGCCCACCTGGTGAAGAGCCTTTCCAGTTGTGCCACTAGCAATTCCACACGTAACCGCGCCTCGCTCTGCCGATCGGCGGGCCATCCGGCAAGATAAACAGTCATCGCGTTGGGCAGGGCGAGAATGCCATTGCGGGCGATCTCACGGAACTCGGGTTCCAGTGCCGTGGCCTCATACCAGACGAGCAACACATCCTTGTACTGGTGGAACCACTCGATAGCGCGGGTTACCCAGCCGATGAACTCAGCGCGCGAACCGGTTTCCAGCACCTGGTCGAGGTCTTGGTAGAAACGCAGCGCGCTGGGTCCGATGCCCTGTTCGGCGATCGCCCGCAAGATCCCCGCCTTGCCCGCGAAATGCAAGTAGAAAGTCGCACGGCTGCAACCGACCGCGGCGGCGACGTCGTCCACCCGAACAGCCGCGTAGCCATGGGCACCGAACAACTCTTCGGCCGCTTCCAGCAGCCGAGCCCTGGTCTGTCGCTTCTGTTCGTCCCGCAGGCTGATACTCGCGTTCGTTCGCATGAGAACAAGTTCCTCGTGTTCGCGAAGATGTGCGCCCGCGCACGCCTCCCAGCGAGCGAGGCCGCTATCGGCGGCAGAGCGGGCGTTGCTCACTGGACATAACGTCACTCACTAGACAGTGAGTCTAGCCAGATGTTATTTTGTCGTCTATACCTCTCCAGCGCGACAGCGCCGGGAAGTCCGTCCTGCACCTGCGCCCGGCGTAGGCGCTCCCAGCATGAGGACAGCGAATGCTGGCAACCGCATTCCCCCAGATCCGTTTCACCGGCGCAGACCCCTCCGGGGTCACCGTCGCCGAACGTCCACGAGGTCATGACATCCTCTTCGGCCGCTACGCGGCGACCGACGACAGTAGCGGTTGCCCCACCGGCTATTGCGACTCACCACTGCCCGCCATCCGGATCGAGTTCGATCCCTATACACGGGATATGCGGCACGAATTGACGCGAAGCACGAAACGGGCTGCCGTCATGGGAAATTCGCCGCAGGTTCCGGCCCGGATACCACGCTACCAGTGAGACGACGATGACGGCGACAGACACCGCTACTGCCAGCGCGGGTTTCTGCGCCGAGCGATTCACTCAGGTACGAACGGAATTGGACAATCGGCTCGCCTCTGGCGACGAACTCGGCGCGTCGATTTGCGTCACACTCGATGGCAGTCCGGTCGTCGATCTCTGGGGCGGCTATCGCGACCCGGAACGCGCCGTGCCATGGACCGAGCACACCCTGGTCAACGTTTTCTCGGTCACCAAGACCATGACCGCGCTCAGCGCACTGCTCTTGGTCGAACGCGGTGTGCTGGATGTGTCAGCCAAGGTGGCCGAGTACTGGCCGGAGTTCGCGGCGAACGGCAAAGGCGATATCGAGCTACGACATCTGCTCGCACATACCTCCGGCGTCTCCGGCTGGCAGCCACCGATCGCGCTGACCGACATCTACGACACGGAGGCTGCCGCTGCCCGCCTGGCTGATCAGCCACCATGGTGGGAGCCGGGTACCGCATCCGGGTATCACGCGCTCGACTACGGTCATCTGATCGGCACGGTGATCCGGCGCGTCACCGGTCGTTCGCTGGGCAAGTTCTTCGCCGAGGAACTGGCCGGCCCCTTGGGGGCCGACTTTCACATCGGCACCGCACCCGAACATCACGGGCGAATCGCCACCCTTGTCTCCCCTCCAGTGCCGGAATTCGACATATCCGTTCTCGACCAGGACAGCGTCCCGATCAAGACACTGACCAGTCCACTGCTCGATATCGCCGAAACAGCGAGTGTCGGTTGGCGACAGGCCGAGATCGGCGCGGTGAACGGGCACGGCAACGCGTGCTCGGTGGCGCGCGTGCAATCTCTGGTGTCTTGCGGTGGCGAGCTGGACGGCCACAGGCTGTTGTCGGACGAGACAATCGACCTGATCTTCCAGCAGCAGTCCGATGGTGTGGATCTCGCGCTGTTGGTGCCACTGAGGTTCGGCATCGGCTACGGTCTTCCACAACCACAGATCGCTCCGGCGGTGCCCAGTGGTCGAGTGTGCTGGTGGGCCGGGTACGGCGGTGCGATGGTGGTCAACGACCTGGATCACCGGCTCACTTTCGCCTACACCATGAACCGCATGGCTCCGGGGCTGATCGGTTCGACCCGAGCCAACGCCTATCTACGCGCGACATTCGCGGCGGTCAGCGGCTGATCCGATCGTCTCCTCGCCATCCGTACCCCGCCGAGCCGTCCATCGCAGCCATGAGGAAAATGCTCGAGATGACCGCACCATTAGACCCACAAACCTTCTTGACGCAGGCGATGGACCAACTCACCGGCCCCGGCGGTCGCTTCGAGATGGTGGTTGAAGACGTACTGGGCACACCGATGCCAGTACTGCGGCATAGGCAGTTTTCACTCGGCGATGTGCTCGCCGACTCGGTCGAACACGGCACACGGGATTACCTGATCACCCCGGAGCGCAGGATCTCCTTCACTGAACACGCCGCTGCTGTCGCGGCGCTGGCCACAGCGCTGCGGGAGCGATACGGCATCGGCAAGGGCGACCGGGTCGCCATCCTCGCGGCGAACACGCCCGAGTGGGTGCTCACCTTCTGGGCGGCGCAAGCACTCGGCGCGATCGCGGTGGGCTACAACGCATGGTGGGCGACCCGCGAGATCGCCTATGCGGTAGAGCACACCAGCCCCACGGTGCTCGTCGCCGACACGAAACGCACCGCACTGGCGGCAGAGCTGGACATGCGGATCCCGGTGCTCACCATGGAGTACGACATCCCCGCACTCCTGGCCGACTTCCGGACCACCACCTTGCCACGTACCGAGATGGACGAGGACGACCCCGCGGTGATCCTCTACACCAGCGGCACCAGCGGACGCCCCAAGGGTGTGGTGCACTCGCACCGGAATCTGGTGGCGGTCATCGGATACCACATGCTCAACGACGCGCTGGCCACCATGGCGACCGGAGCCACCGAACCGCCGAGTAACCGACGCTACCTGCTCACCTCGCCATTGTTCCACATCGCCAGCCTGCACAACCTGGTGGTACCCCGGCTGGTCACCGGAGACGCGGCGGTTATCCATCAAGGCGCGTTCGATCCCGACCGAGTACTGCGGCTGATCGAGCGGGAACGAATCACCAACTGGGGCGCCGTACCGACTATGGCCACCAGAATGCTCGACCTGGACCTGTCCGGCTACGACCTGACCTCGCTGACCGCATTCTCCCTGAACTCTGCGCCGTCCTCGGCCACGCTGCAACAGAAACTGCGTGAACAGCTGCCCGCTGCGCGTACCGCCCTGGTGACCAGCTATGGGCTCACCGAGTGCAGCACCGCGGCGACCCTGGCCGGTCCAGCGGAACTCGCCACATTCCCGGATACTGTAGGACGCCCGATCGTCGGTGTCGCGATGCAGATTCGCGACAGCACGGGCAATACCGTACCGGACGGCGTGGAAGGGGAGATCTACCTGCGCAGCCCGTATGTGATGCTCGGCTATTGGCAGGACCCCGCGGCGACCGCTGCGGCGATCACCCCGGACCGCTGGCTGCGCACAGGCGATATCGGCGTTGTGGAAGACGGCAGGCTGCGCATGTCTGCCCGACGTTCGGATCTCATCCTGCGTGGTGGAGAGAACGTCTATCCTCTCGAGATCGAACAGTGTCTCGAGGAACATCCTGGAGTACGCGAATGCGCGGTTGTCGGCGTGCCCGACCCTGATCTGGGGCAACAGGTCGCCGCCGTGGTCGTGGTCGAAAGCGACATAGCGACAACTGAAGAAGAACTGCGTGGGTTTACCGCGGAACGACTGGCCTACTACAAGGTGCCCGCGCTGTGGCGCCTCACCACCACCGCACTGCCTCGCAATGCGACAGGCAAGGTGGTGCGTGCCGACCTCACAGCATAGCCCCGATACCGGATCGGCTTTATCAGACCAGAGTTGCGACATTCCCGCAAAACACCCTCGGGTACAGGCTAAGTGCTCTTCCAACCCGGTCCGACCACGTAAAATCGCTACACAGCAGTGATTCGTTCGCCAGGCCGCTCGCAAGGAGTCAGCGTGGACGTTTTCGAGTACCAGGGCGCAGCTGTGGCCTACGAGCGCACGGGCGACGGACCGGCGGTAGTGTGTCTGCACAATGCCGGTGCGCAGCACCGCATCTGGGATGACCAGGTCACGACACTGTGCCAGGAGCATGAGGTCTTCACACTCGATCTCCCTGGGTACGGTCGAGCCGACCAGCCGGCCACCGGCTATCGGCTCGTGGATTACGCGGATATGCTCGCGGCGTTCTTGGCCGCCTACCGGCTCACCGATGCGGCGCTGATCGGTAACTGCCTCGGCAGTGCCACCGCACTGCGCTACACGATGAGTCATCCCGACACGGTGCGCGCCCTCGTCCTGATCAACCCGCTGACCTGGGACACTGTCAGCTCAGGGCGGTCGGCGGGACTGGCCTGGGCGGGGGCGCGCTTACCACTGGCCCCGCTGGCACGCCGGATCAGCCTACCCGGCTGGATCATCTCGCTGATCGTCGCCCAACAGCTGGGCGCGCGTGGTCACGGACGTCGGCTACAACGCTCACCACGCCTGCGGGCGCACTGGTCCGATCGAGGCAGGCTGACCGCACTGTACGGTCTGGTCCAGGATTTCCCGGCTTACCGCATCATGGACGAGTTCACTCCACCCAGTGATTTCCCGCCTATCTGCACCATTTGGGGCAGGCAGAACCGCGTCCTTTCGGCCGAGGCAGGCAAACGGCTCAACCGTGGACTGCGTCCGCATACCGCGGTGGAACTCGCCGATTGCGGTCACCTTCCCATGGTGGAAGACCCGGAACGGGTTACCTCGATCATCACTGGCTTCCTTGCGACAGCCGGTGCCGTGCGCCTGCGCGAGCCCGACGACGGCAGCTGAGCGCTCAGGAAGCGACAGCGGCTCGGGTCCTACAAGTGTGTTCGATCTCGAACTTCGCGGGCATCCGGTCGGCACCGATATCGGGCGAAGGGTTTTCGACATGTTGTTTCGCCGACTCGCCCGGCCGCTGCTGGCGCTGGGCCGAGCCCCGCGAATAACAGCTGCAGTGCTCGCGGCGACTGTGATTCCCGCGGCTGCCACCGAGGGCAACCATCGCTGGCCTGGCCTGGCCTCCAGGGCCACGCACAACACGGTCGCCGTGATATCAGCGGCGCTGTCGTTCGACGTGACCGCCAACCGCGCGACGCCGCTGACCCGGTGCTTGCGCGGCAGTCTCGGCAAGGCACTGTCTCGAACCGCGGCACAGTCGTGTTCGAAACCGTTCAGAACGCATTCGCACTGCTCCCAGCCGAAATCGTCACAGCTTCTCCGTTGAAGTGCCTGCCGTGTTCGCCGACCAGCAACAGCATGGTCGCGGCCATCTCGACGGGCTGGATCAGATCCCCGTTCGGCGGACCGGATGAGATGAGCGACATCCAATCCTCCTTGGTGGGATTCTCCTTGTCCCTCATCATGAGACGCCACATAGTGGGGTTCTGGATCATATCGGTGTCCACGCCCGCGGGCAGCAGGGCATTCACCGTGATGTCGTACTCAGCCACCTCCAGCGACAGAGATTTCACCAAACCGAGCACGCCCCACTTACTCGCGGCATAATGCCCGGCATTGCGCGCCCCCATCCTGGCCATGTACGACGAGATAGCGATTATCCGACCCCAGCGGCGCTCGATCATATGCGGAACGACTGCGCGAAAACTGTGGAACACGCCGGTCAGATTGGTGTCGATCATGTCCCGCCACAACTGCTCATCCATCTCGGCGACAGACGACTGCGAGGCAATACCCGCATTGGCGATCAGAATATCGATGCGCCCGAATTCGTCGATCGCCCGCTCGGCGACCATCCGCATCTGACCCAGACTACGCACATCGGCCGGTACCGCAACGCATCGCCGACCGGTCCGCTCGACCAGTTCAGCTGTTTCACGGAGGTCATCCGGAGTGCTCAGCGCATAGGGAAGGCCAGGCATTGGCTGCACGATATCGCACACCACGATGTCCACCCCTGCTCTGGCAAGCGCCAGCGCGTACGCACGACCCTGCCCACGGGCACCACCTGTGATCACCGCTGTCTTGTCGTCGAGATCTCCCATCTCAGGCCTCTCCCAGTCGGTACCTACTTCGGCAGCCAGTGAGTGTGCCATGAGCTGGCAGTGACTTCGCAGATCAACGCGCGGATCCACCGCATGTCGTTGTCATATCGCCCGGTCCGCACCGCACCAGAATTTCTCCCGGTAAAGAACAAGTCCCGCACATAAGGTGGTACGCCCCCGCGCGGCTCTCGCCGCGTCGTTACGGCGAGATCCATACCGGCAGTGTGATAATCGTACGCGTCCGTACTGCGGGGCCGCCCCCGACCGCGGCAACGGGCAACCATGGGATGCGTCTATCCGATTCCGCAATGACGCGGGCACGATGTACGCTGCGCGCCAGAAGAATTCCGTTCGCGCGCCCGCACATCGCTGCACTGGAGCCGACACATCCGCCGCGGTTCCTCGGGGGCCCGATGACCGATTGTGAGTATTTCGCCGTGGATCTCGACCAACAGCTCGGCACCGCACCGACCGAGCACGATGCCGCCGTGGCAGGCATGTTCGCCAATCCACAGCTACGCAGGCTGATACACACGGCCATCGGCCTTTCCGACGACTCCATCAACTTGCTGACCACCATGTCCGCGCGCTTACGCGCCGCTGCGGGCATGATGGTGCGCGATCCGCTCGAAGACTACTGATCCACCCGATCGGATGAACTCGGATTCGTTGCTGAATCGGCAACATTATTTGCCGATTCATCGAACCGGGCGGATTGTGGGGGCATGGGTACCACACACCACCACACCGAGGTGACCGCGCGCACCACGGTCGAATACTGGGAAGCCTTCTATCAAGAACACGAACAGGTCTGGTCAGGACAGGTCAACGCGCTTCTGGCCCGTGAAATAGACTTGCTTCCAACAGGTTCCGCATTGGATCTCGGCTGCGCAGAGGGTGCCGACGCGATCTGGTTGGCCGAGCGCGGCTGGCGAGTCACCGCAGTCGATGTGTCGGAGACCGCACTCACCCGTGCGCGAGCCCACGCACGGCGACGGGGAGCGGCTGAGCGCATCGATTGGCAGCGGCACGATCTCGCCGAAAGCTTCCCCACCGGGCACTTCGATCTGGTATCAGCGCATTATCTGCACTCACCGGCCGCACAAAACGGTGAGCGGATGGCTATTCTGCGCCGCGCGGCGGAAGCAGTGGCGCCAGGTGGGCTGCTACTGATTGTCGGACATGCGGCATGGCCGTCTTGGGTCGTGGAGCCACCCATGAATGTAGAGTTCCCGACCACCACCGAGGTGCGTGCGGGACTGGATCTGGCGTCGGCCGAATGGCAAGTAGAGCTCGAAGAGGTCGTCGAGCGCGTCCACCCGGACCCCGAGGGACAACCGGGCACGCGGCTGGACAACATCCTGCGCATCCGCCGCAGCTGACCAGAGCCGACCGGCTGTCCGGCGCTGTTCGGCAGTCGCGCTCAGTCCAGACAGAAAACGCGGCGGGCATTGCCTGCGAGGAACAGTTCGCGGGCCTCGGCGGTCATATCTAGGTCGTCCAGAGCCGCGAGCGCATGCTGCGGGAAGATCATCGGGAAGTTCGTGCCGAACATGACCTTTTCGCGCCCGTGCGCCTTCAGATAAGACACCAACTCCGGTGGATAGCGGCGGACGGTGTAGGCGGAGGTATCGATGTATACGTTCGGGTACTTTGTCGCCAACGCGATCATCTCGGCGGTCCACGGGTAGCCGATGTGCCCGGCGACGATGGTCAGCTCCGGGAATTCCAGGGCCACGTCATCGAGATATGGGATGGGACGACCAGTTTCGGAGGTGCGCAGCGGCCCGGTGTGTCCGACCTGGGTGCAGAACGGTATGCCGAGTTCCACGCACTCGGCATACAGCGGGTAATATCGGCGGTCATTAGGTGGTAGTCCCCATAACCACGGCACTATCCGCAGCGCCTTCATCCCTGATTCTGTCACCGCCCGACGTAATTCCCGCACCGCTGCCATCGGCTTGCGCAGATCTGCCGACGCGACACCGATCAGCCTGCCACCCGACTCCGCGACAAACGCGGCTACTTCGTCATTGGAGATCAGTGCCCCTCCTGGCCCGTACCAGGCGCTGATCAAAGCGAGGTCGACGCCACCCGCGTCCATTGCCGCCAATGTCGCCGAGACCGGCGGCTGATCGGTCGCCAGTGGCGCGCCCCAGCGGCGCAGCGAATCGAACATGTCGTGCTCGAGCATACGCAGCGTAGGATGTTGCGCCCATACATCGATGATGGTCATCTATATTCCTCACAGCGGTCCTGTCATTACCTGCCACGGTATCCGCCGCAGCTATCGGCCACCCGGCAATCAGCGGAGTCTCCGCAGGTCGAGCCCCTCGACCTGCGACGCCTTCGACAGTTCAGTTGTCATACGACGCGACGCCGACCGGTCCTGCCCCAATACACAGATCCAGTTCTGTTGCTCGAGTAGAGATCCGAAGTGCCGAACCACTGCCTTTGATGCGAACGAACACTGTGTGTAGACCTTTGCGGACCGACGCCGCAACTACCTCACCGTGCTCCAAACCGACGAGAATACGACCGTCGCGGTCGGCGAGATAGTTGATCTGGGCGGTCCATCCGTGCTCCAGCATCGGCCCATTGAGTGGCAGCCGGACCGGCGCGGTCCCGTGGATCCGGTAACCGCAGTCCGGCTCTGGTCCGGGGAGGATGGCGCGATTCCACCAGACCGCCGCTTCCACGATTTCTCCGGTGTCGGCGATCATCCGCAAATGTGACGTCGAATCAGCGAAGGTGCCCGTTTCGGCGACAGGAGCGAACACCTCGCTGACCAGATTCTGCGGATAGGACACTGGATTCAGGACATTCCACGGCACTTCCTGGTCGAGCAGAGGGACGCCGTCCCACTCGTTCAGCGCCGACCGCAGATTCGTGACATAACTTCTGGTCGGGCCTTCACGCCACAATTGAACATAGGTGTAGGTGGAGCACAGACTGCCCACTACGAACAGCACCGTCATCGAGATCATTGTCCAGGAACTGGGAAACCATCCAGATATCCAGCCGGACGACGGCGCAGGCCGCGGACGAGCGCGCACCAGCAGCGCGCCCGCGGCAGCCAGCACGACAGCCAGGTCGGCGAAATAGCGCAGGGATTGCATGAGTTCCGCCGCGGTGTTCGGTCCGCCACGGACCAACGCCACGGCCAGCTCGACAATCAAGACATAGGCCACAACCGCAACCACGATCGGCCATGCCCTGAGCCGAGCGCGTAGCACCGACACCACCAGCCCGGCCAGCGCGAGCCAGGCCGACACTACTACCCAACTCGGCGGATCCGCCCACGGCGTCGCCGGTAGCCACCGTTCCCAGGCCCAAGGCCCGCCGAACAACGCGGGAACGATCCCCATGGACGCGGCACTCGGCAACAGGTCCCGCAACTCATCCACGCTATTGTGCAGTCCGGGACTACCGGCCACCGTGAGATATCCGACCAGCCAGCACGCCAGCACCACACCCGATCCGGTCCACAGGGTCGCCCCGCGGCACGCCACCACACGTACCGTACCGTCGTGCCCATCGACATATCGAGCCAGTGCCACGACTGCGAATGCGACGAACGGGACAACCACCGACTTTTCGAAGAACAGCAGTGCCACCGCACACACCACGATCCCGGATAACGCATACCGCCGCCTGCCGCTTCGGACCAGCAGCACCGCGTCGGCACTCACCCAGGCGAGAGCGAACTGCAGCGGAAGCGCGTTCAAGGCGGCTGCCCACCACGCGAATGCCGGAAGCGTCAACGGACAGAACAGATAGAAGGCCATCGGGAGCAGAATCATCCACCGCGTACCCGCTAGTACGATGAGCATACGCAGTACAGCGACCGCTGCCCCGAGCTGCAAAACCAGTAGCGATACCACCGGTCCGACCCAAGCCAATGGCGCCAGCGCAGTCACCGCCCATGCCGTGGCAAAGGCCAACGGCATGAAGTGGCCGTCATGGTTGTACAGCAGTAGATCCGCGGACCACAGTGGATACCTGGCAGCTCGGCTGACCAAGATGAGATCGTCCCAATAGAAGTATCCGCTGTCGGCTACCCACCAGCGAAGCACCAGCTGCAGCAGGATGAGACACCCGGCCGCGATAACCACCGGCTGTGTGCTCCGAATTTTCCATGGAAACCGAATGGCCGCCGCGGCCCGCAGCGGAGGGATACCCACAGACACTGGCGAGGCAGGCGCGGCGGTGTCCATAGCCACTCCACCCTAGCGGCGCCTGCACAAGATCCCGTCGACAACCACACCAGAATGTTGCCCATTTGTAGCTCATGTTCGAATAGGCTCCCTGGTATAGCACGAAGTCGCGCTACATTCCAGCGACGTCGAGAAGCGGAGCCGGATAGCAGGTCAGGTCGATCCGCTCGCGCCAGGGCCGATGCGCACGGGCGTCGGATAGATGCGCCAGCTCAGGAATCCAGCGGCGCACGTACGTGCCATCTGGGTCGTAACGCTCGGCCTGGCGCAGCGGGTTGAGCACCCGGTTCGGCCTGGTGTCCGCTCCGGTACCCGCGATCCACTGCCAGTTGAGCTGGTTGTTGGCCAGATCCGCATCCACCAGCCAGCGCAGGAAGTGCTCGGCGCCGATGCGCCAGTTCACGCGCAACGACTTGGTCAGAAAACTGGCCGCGATCAGCCGGGCCCGGCCGGGCATCCAGCCTTCCGCGCGCAGCTGCCGCATACCGGCGTCCACAATCGGGTAGCCGGTGCGTCCATCCTGCCAGGCGTCGACAGCGTGCGGATCATCGCGCCAACGGTTCGAGCGATCGCGGTAGTCCGACCATGCCGCGGCCGGGCGGGCCGCCAGCAGTTGGTGATGGAAGTCGCGCCAGGCCAGCTGCCTGACGAATGCGTGCCCTCCCGCGGAGGCGGTATCTACCCGGTGCACCAGCTCTACTGGAGACACACAACCGAAATGCAGGTACGGCGACAGCCGCGAGGTAGCGTCGGCCGCTAGGTCATCACTGCGGCACGCGTAGTCGTTGATAGGCCCGGAGAGCCAATCGTGCAGCATCTTCTGCCCAGTACGCGCGCCTCCGACAGCCAACTGCGGCGACGACGGTCCGGTACAGAGCTTGCCCGCCTCCGGCAATGGCAGGCTCGCTATCGGCGGCACAGTGAGGTCGCGGGGCGCACCGAGCGGCTTGCGCCGGGGGGCTGTGATCCAGCGCTTGAAGTACGGAGTGAAAACAGCGAAATGATCGCGCCCGGTAGTGGGCAGGAGCACTGCCGGATCCGCGACGGTGATGGTCATCGGATGCGTGTGTACCCGGCAGTGCCGCTGGGCAAGACGATCACGCAACGCGCGCTCACGTCGACGACTGTAGCTGCTGACATCTGCGGCGATGTGCAGACTTTCAGCATGTACCTGCGCGACCACCGCATCGACAACATCGACTACATCACCGCGCCGCAGCACCAAATAGCCACCGATCGCACGGAGTTCGGCATCCAATTCGGCGAGCGCGGCGATGAGGAACCGAATCCTGTTCGCAGCGGCGCCGTGCCAGGCGATGATGGCTTCATCGAGTACGAACAACGGCACGATCACCGCGCCCTCCCGGTGCGCGGCGGTCAACACTGGGTTGTCGCGGACTCGCAAGTCCCTAGTGAACAGCGCGATCGTTACGGTCATCGAAGGTAATCCTGATCCACGGCGCGGCGCCCGCGACGCCGCGCAGGTGAACCTACAGCGTGCACAACGGCAGAATGCGTGATTCACCACCCGTCGTCGGTGAGGTCAAGTACGTGCACAGGTTCTGTCCTGCGGCTGTAATCGACGCGCGCACCTGCTGCCAGGCATTTGCATCCAGGGTGGCCGTACGGGACAGAACGAACCCCGATATCCGGCTCGGGTCGGTGACCACCGCCCAGGAGTAATCGGGGGCAAGCCCGGTGACGATATAGTTGGTCGGCCCCCCCGGACTCCCTGGAGACAACATGCCGGGGAAACCGACATGCAGCTGTGCCCCGGTCTCCTTGTCGTTGACGACTGCGGTGCCGTCGATCTCATTGAGCGTGTTTGCCCAGGTGACACAGGAATTGCGCACCGCGATATTGCCCTGGGGATCGAGCGAGTAGTTCGCTCGGGTGTCGCGCGCGCAGGCCAAGTTGAAGTATTGCGGGACGGCGGCGAGCTGAAGCCATGTGCCCAGATACCGGTCCAGATCTAGATACGGCACCGGCGCAGGCCCGGCAATCGGAACCGCATCGGTAGCAGGCACAACTCCGGCGACCGGAACCGCCTCGGGAGTCGCCGCCGCACCAGACGCGGCCAGAGTCATCCCGGCCAGAGCGATTCCTGCTGACGTGAACCTGACTGACATGCCCTTGATTGACATGCCCCTGACTGACATGCCCCTGACTGACTCGGCCACCGCGCGAGCAAGTAGGCGGATAGAGGTGGATGACATTCGGCGACAGGTCACGCTAACTCCTCGAAAAATCGACGATGCGGACCCACGTCATTATATAGCGATGCATAATTGATGCAATGTTGTCGACTGCAATGCCATCGTCCACGATGCACTGAAAGAGGGACGAAATCGACGAGGCGGATGATCGCTCCCGTATCGCGGGTATCGCTACCGCCGCATACGGTCTCGCAGTAGTACTGCGGCCAGCGGTCCTGCTCGCCCCCTGCGGATGGCCCGGCGCCGATATCGGGCGTACTACCGCGGCTGGGATGGTCGGAACACACGACCTCGCCTCCGGTCTCGCGCTGACTTTCGCACCGATGCCGGAAGCGATTCGGCTGACCATCGCAGTCCGGGTCGCCCCGGATCTGAGCGACACCGTAGTGCCCGGACGCGCATTGCGCGGACAACCGCAACACCCCAAGGCCATTGCGGTCACCGTTGGCTGGGGCCTGCTGTGTACCGCGACCGCCGCCGCGACTGGTCACGGGTGACGCCATGCCACGCTCACGTGACCCAACCGGGAAGCGCAACCTCCGAGGCGGGACGGCTCGCACCGGGGACGATAGGCAGAATAGAACGATGTCCGCCGGTTCCGCCCCCTTATCTGATGCGGCTGGATACACAGTGCGTGCGGTCGCCGAACGTCTCGGCATCCCGACCGCGACACTGCGTAGCTGGAACCGTCGCTACGATATCGGTCCTCGGCAGCACCAACCGGGCAAACATCGGCTCTACACCGAAGACGACATCACCATGCTGGAGCGCATGCTCACCCTGATTCGAGAGGGCCTGAGCCCGGCCGGAGCCGCAGCGGTAGCACGCAGACCCGCACCCGCGCTCGGCGAACACTCATCCCTGCTGACCGCGGCCTTCGCGTTGGATACCAGGTCGGTATCGAATCAGTTGGAGGCGCATATCGACACATTCGGTGTAGTGGACACCTGGGACCTGCTGTGCCGCCCGGCTTTTGCCGAAATCGTCGAGCGCCAGCTCGACGGTGAAAGATGCATCGATGTCGAGCATCTGCTGTCTTGGTGCGTCATCTCGGTACTGCAACGCACCAATCCGCCGCCGCAGCACCCCAGTCCGAAACCGGTGGTATTGGCTTGCACCAGCGGTGAGACTCATTCGCTTGCCATGGAGGTGCTGCGTGCGGCGCTTGCCGAACGTGGCGTCGGAGCGCGCATGCTCGGCGCCGACGTCCCCACCAACGCGCTCATCGACACTCTGGCCAGGCTCGACCGCCCCGCCGCGGTACTGCTGTGGTCACAGCGGGAGTCGACCGCGTTGTCTTCCGCAGTGCGTGCCTGTCTCCACGCGGGCGCCACGACTGTCGTCGGCGGATCAGGATGGGAAGCGGTCCTCCTCCCCGGCGACGTCGTCCGCATCGACAACCTCTTGGATGCGGTCGACCGGCTCGGCTGAATACATCCTTCGTCGATCGGTGAGCACCACCGTGCGCCCACCTGTACGGCCCCGGCACAAGTGTCCGCCACGCGCGACCGAGCTCACTCTGCCCGTGGCATGCGCGGACTCCGAAGCCCGGTTCTCTACCGAATCAGTTTCCATCCGAGATAAAACGACGCATAATAGATGCATATTTGCCTCAATAGCCGGTCGGCAGCGATCACAGTGCGAAGAATCACGACGATCCAGCACCTCCGCACGAGGTCGCACCCGCCTCGGCGGCCACACCGACACCCATCACGTCACCACAAGTAGTGGTGAAAATAGGTGAACTGGATATCACTGCCCAGGGCTGCGATATGAGCTGTCAGTTCACTGTGAAAGACGCGGACTGGCAGTACGCGGGAGCACGTGGCGCGGCCGGATTGCTCGCCACCCCTCCAACACTGGTCCGTTGGCGTTGTCCACAGCTACCTGCCGAGGTGCTGCGCTGCCACCGTCCGGCTCGCGCTGCTGGGTTCGGTGCGCGGAAGCCGGGTTCCGGTGCAGCTACCTGGCGCACGGCAAATCCGGTTGGTTCGGCCGACACAGTAGTTCAGCCGATGGATCTGCCGAGCAGATGCCGCAGCGCCGGTTCCAATGTGGCCGCACGGAATCGGTGCCCTGCCTGTTCCAGCCGAGCTGGAACGACATGCTGGTTCGCGGAGGCCAGCTCCCGGTTGCCCTCATGACCGAGCAACAACGTGGAAGCGAAGCCAGGCACCGAGAACAGCGCGGGACGGTGCAGCACCCTGGCGAGGACCTCAGTGTACTCGGCGTTGCGGACCGGTTGCGGGGCAACAGCATTGACCGGACCGGACAGACTCTGGTCCCACAGCGCGCGGTGGTAGATATCGACCAGGTCGTCGATCCCGATCCAGGACAGCCACTGGTACCCATCGCCGATGTGTCCGCCGAGCCCCGCGGCGAACAGCGGACGCAGCAGCCGCAACGTACCGCCGCGTGGGGACTGCACGATCCCGGTACGCACCCGAACCACGCGGGTACCCGCTTCGACCGCGGGTAGCGCAGCGGCCTCCCAATCTTCGACCACATCGGCGAGAAAACCACCACCGCGCAAAGCGTGTTCGGTCAGTATCCTCTCGCCACAGTCGTAGCCGTAATAACCGATCGCGGAGGCACAGACGAAAACCGGCACCCTCGACCGGGCCGCGACCTCGGCGAGTTTACGTGTCGGTTCGATCCGGCTTCCTGCGATAGCACGTTTGTGTCCTGCGGTGAACCGGCCCGCAATCGACGCTCCCGCCAGGTGCACCACCGCGTCCACACCATCCAGCACATCCAGTGCGGGAGCCATCGGATCCCATCGCCTTTCGTCCGCGAGTCGCGGCACGCGGCGCACCAGCCGTAGCACTCGGTGCCCTCCACTGGTCAAAAAGGCAGTCAGCGCTGAACCGACCAGGCCGGACGCCCCGGTCACCGCGATGGTTCGGGCCACAAACCCTTCCGGGAGAGCACGCATGTGGGCCGTCAGATCGTCAGCGAGCTGTCGATGGCGGTAAGCGAACATAGGGCGCAGCATCGCGGCGGGCACCGGTGCTTCGACCCGATCCACTATCCTGGTATGCGTCTGATCGACGATCTCGAAATCATGCGTGTGCCGCCAGGGCAACAATCCGGCGGGCAAGGAGCCGATACCGGCTACGCTGACCACATCGACGAACCGGTGCGGCGGATCGTATCCTCGCGGATCGTGCCGCGCCACCCAACGCAACCCACCCGGCAGCCCGAGCACCGCCTGTCCATCCGATAAGGAAGCCGCTTCTACACGTGGGGACACCGGTTGCCAAGGCGGGGCCAACCGGGTCAGGGCACCAGGACGGGCGTACCAGGCGAAAACTTCGGACCGAGGGATGTCGATGACACTCGAATACTCGATGCCCATGACTCGACTGTAGTCCGAGAGACGCAATATGCAGCGCTTACGCATCGCTCGAGGGCAATCGATCGGACCATCGCCACGGGTTACAGTCGGATCGACAACCCGGTGAGATACCGCCGATCTGGTGTCGGTCGCCGACTGCGCGGCGGTCCTCGCTGGGCTGGCCACCTGGACTGGCCACCTGGAATAGAACTCGTTCTATTATAGGCCAAGTCAAGCCCGCGCCAACGGAGGTATCGCCATGCCGCTGGACCCCGCAGCCACAGCGCTACTCATGGCCGTCCAAGCGTCACCACGGGCCGTCGCCGCCCACGACAAGTCCGCATGGGTCGACCTGTTCGCCGAGGACGCCGAAATCGACGACCCGGTCGGCGCACGTCCGCACATCGGCCGCGCCGCCATCGCTCGCTTCTACGACACCTTCATCAAGCCGAACGCCATCACATTCGAGGTCGACTATGACGTTGTGCACCCACCGACAGTGCTGCGCGATCTGATCGTGGTGACCACGATGTCTACCGGCGCCGTCATCGTCGTACCGATGCACCTGCGCTACCAGCTGGTCGAAGAAGGGGGCGGATGGAAGATCACCCACTTGGCCGCGCACTGGGAACTGGCTGCCATGATCTGGCAGTTGCTGCGCACCGGGCTGCCCGGCCTGACCGCCGTACTGGCACTCGGTCCGCGGCTGCTCGCCAATCAGGGGCTCGGCGGGCTACTCGGAATGATGCGAGCTCTCGCCGGTGTAGGACGCACCGGAAAAACCACCGTGGTAAGAGTTTTTACAGCCGCCGCGAACACCGATCTGACCGGCGTACGCACCTTGCTCGGCTGTCGACCCGATATCGAACTACCAATTGGGACGCCGGTCTCGGTGGAGGAGTTCACCAACCGGGCGCGAAACATGCGCTGGAGCAAACTGATCGCCGCTGGACGCATCGTCACCGCGAGCGTACTGATCAGTGAAGCGCGTGGTGTGGCGGTCGTGGAATTCGGCGCCAGAGCCGACCACATCACCAAGCTCCGGTTCTACCTCGACGCAGCATGATGCCTGCGTGACAGATCCAGGGCCGAAGGAGCTCGCTAGGGTTCGACGGAACTCGATACCGAGATGGAACCGAGACGGTGATACGTGGGTGGAGTGGCGAATTTCACCACCCCACCGCTGCGGATCAGACGCCGGTCGACGAGCCTTCGACTCTGGTCATGGTGTCGATGATGCCGAAGATCTCCCCCTGTCCGCCCCGCACAACACTCATTCGACCATAGGGGCTGTCGTCCGGGCCCGACATGATGGTAGCGCCGAGATCGCGCGCAGTGGCGAGCGCGATATCGATATTGTCGACCTGGAACCACGCCAACCAGTAAGACGAGTTGTCGCCCGGCATCTTGGTCGCGTCGTTGATGCCACCGACTTCGTGGCCATCGGGCGTCAGATTGAAGGTAGAATAAACGAAGTTGTGCCCGTCGCCGGTTTCGGTGTAGTGCCAGCCGAATACATCAGCATAGAACTCCTGCGCCTGCTTGTATTCGCCGGTGTTCAGTTCGTTCCAACAGTAAGCACCGTGTTCGTTGTAGATGTCTGCACCGTTGTGCGCCTTGGCTTCCCAGACTCCGAAAACCGCGCCGGCCGGGTCGGCACCGACGAGCATACGACCGGCGTCGAGCACGTCGAACGGCTCCTCGATCAACGAACCACCTGCGGCGACGATCTTTTCGGCGATGTTGTCAGCGCTGTCAGCAGCGAAGTATGTGGTCCACACCGCGGGCATCGGTATTTCTTCCGGCTTGGGGCCGATGCCCGCGGCAGCGCGACCCTCGCGCATCGCCATCAGGTACCCCCCCGCCTCGGGCGGGCCGTCTTCGATCTCCCAGCCGAAGAGTTCGCCATAGAATTCACGGGCGCGCGCGGGATCATCGACCTGGCAGTCGACCCAGCACGGTGTTCCCTGCGGCCAGCTTCCATCATGAGTGGGCATTGCGGTGCCTCCTGACATGGGTTGCTGAAGTGCGGCCGAACCAACCGACACACGGTTAGTCAACCATCCGCACACCCACGAGGTGGCCCGAATCGCCGACAGCTCCGGTTGAACTCGACATCGGAGACCGCCTCACGCGCCGGAAAGACCCCTTACATAAAACAGTCCCCGGCAGTCTTCCTCGAATCCATGAACGTCGGTCGTCGCCTCTGCTCTGGTCTTCGATCGGCTTGCCGGGGGCCTAGCCGGATCTTGAAAAGCGTCATTCACGTCCGCGAACGTCTCCGCCGACATGTACGGCTCTTTCTCGGTGTTCCGGTGTAATAGCTAGTTTCCTCCTAATTCGCCCACAGTCAATAGGCGTATAGCCACTAATTTGCCGTATCTGCTCTGGTCAGCGCCCCCTCGAGTACGCCGCTGGGGCGCTTGGCGTCATCGGTGCGGCTGGGTGCTATCGATGCGCCGAGCGAGCACCGCCGAGAGCGGTTCAGATGTAAGTGGTGGTCACCGGATCGCTATGTGGTACGGCGAACGGCTCGACGCAAGCCGGGCACGTGCACTCGGCAGTGAACCGAATGGATGGCCGAGCCCGTCCCCAGGTGGAGGCGTATAGGTCGAGGGTAGCTGTCCCCGAGAACTTCCGGCGTGGCGGAACAGCACATGGATCCAGGCGCCCGCCGATTCTCCCGTACTGGAACCGGTCGGAGCGGAAGTCGAAATAATCGTCGATGGGTGACCAGCAACTCGCGGAATCCGGAGCAGCACAATAGCGATCGATCCGACATCATTCTCGGTGTGTAACCGGGTCGCCGATCGGAGCTTCGGAAAGCTCGTCGGACGAATGTCGATACACCTGAGGCAAATGCGATTTGCATTCCATTCGAAAGCATATGGCAGCCTCGGCTCCTATCGTCAACTCGAATGATCTTCCAGCGGAATGCGGTCGGCGCGCAACCATTGATATCGAGCCCGTCGTGCCGGAGCACGAAGACGACCCGAAGGGTCTAGCCGGTACCCCACGTACACGGTGTAGGAGCGAAGGATCTCGTTACCGTGTCCGGAAGTCGGTAGGACAAGCCCGCAGCCGAGATAAGGCGAAGGAGCGGAAGAAAGAAAGTGGCCCCGACTTGAAAGTTCGCAACTTTCAAGTCGGGGCCGCTAGTAGCGGGGACAGGATTTGAACCTGCGACCTCTGGGTTATGAGCCCAGCGAGCTACCGAGCTGCTCCACCCCGCGTCGGTGAACACCACATTACACACGGGTTCCTGAAATCAGCAAATCAGCTGGTCAGCGCAATATTTGCCGTATTGCGCCGACGGGTACGCGACCAGTCGACTCTCGACTCTGCCAACACGGCCCCGCCTCCGACCTCGATCGCAACGATCGAACCTCCGCCCATTCATGGGCCGTCGAACCCACCCACTCGCACACGAAAACTTCACAGTGAAAGTTTCAACCGTGTCATTAAACACTATATCGTAGTGATATCCATCACATAACAATGGTGTAACTAATAGTGTTTCCATTGTCGGGAAAACCTTTCCCGCCTGCGAAGATGCGGATATCCGCGTCATTCGTTTCATGCAATTCTGGATGTTATCAAGACGTGATCTGCCGAGATTTCTTCGTTACCGTCAATCCAAGGCCCGGATCAACCGTGATGGGCTCGAACTCGAACCGTTGAACACCGGTAACCCTGTCCCGCGGTTCGAGGCTCCCCGACGACCTGGGGACAGGGACACGGCAGTTCATCGCCGTGTCGGCGGGCGCAGGGAAGGAAACGACCATGACTGAGAACCGGAAGTTCAGCGCCCGCGCCCTCGGCTTCGCCGCCGTCACCGGCGCTCTTGTTGCCATCCCGTTCACATTCTCCACCGCTTCGGCCGCCGCGACACCCACCCACGACTGGGATGGTGTCGCCCAGTGTGAAAGCGGTGGCAACTGGGGGATCAACACCGGAAACGGCTACTACGGTGGCCTGCAGTTCTCGCAGAGCACCTGGACCGCGAACGGCGGCCGAGGCTATGCGCACAATGCGAGCAAGGAAGAGCAAATTCGCGTCGCCGAGAACGTGCTCGCCACTCAAGGCGTCGGCGCATGGCCGGTATGCGGTCAATATCTGCGTCCCGGCATCTCCCTTCCGGAGCCGGTGCCCGCGCCGGGCGGGCCCACCGTACCCGCTCCCATGCCGAACAGCACCCAGTCCATCCTCGAGCAAGCAAAGTCCGCCGCAGTCGATCTGGCCGAACAATACGGCCTAGGCAACCGGCTCCAGCGGATCCTGGACCAGAACAGCGCGCTACTCGACTCGATCGGTCGCTGACCGCCTCCGGCTCCGGCTCAACAATCCACAGCAGCCGGACACGCGACCCGATACAGAACGACAGACGCCGCCATCGCGATGATGGCGGCGTCTGTCGTTAGTGTGCTCTATCTCAACAGCGGCCTATCTCAACGGCTCGCTTCCTGATAGGCCTTGACAGCGGCGTCCAAGTCGTCGAGTGCTTGACCGAATTGCTGGAAATCCCCAGTGCGCATGGCATTTCGGAGATTTTCGATCTTCTGGTCCAGTTCGGCTGCCGCGGCGTCTTTGGCGGTGGACGATCCCGTCGTAGGCACCGGAGTAGTCGCGGATGGCGGAGTCCCGGTTGCCCCATTACCACCTTGATCAGTCGACGGCGAAGTGGTGCCGGGTTTCGGCCTGGCGGCCGATTCACCACCGAACGGTGTCGCCAATGCGCCAGCGCCTGGAATCACCTGATTCAATGCCTCGGCCAAAGTGGAGGCGTAACCTACCTTGACGCTGCCTGCCGCATCCCGGTAACTCACCAATACGCGCAGCAGCTGCGGGAAGGTCGCGGTATTAGGGCCGGTGTTACGTTCGTTATAGAACGGCTCCACATAGAGGATGCCACCGTCAGCAATCGGCAAGGTCAGCAGGTTACCGTACTTGATCTTGTTCGAGTTGGACAGCAGTGTCTTCTCCCGCGAAACTTCGGGCGCCGTCGTCATACGGTTCTGTGTCTGCTGCGGACCCAATGTCTGGGTGTCGGTGGGCAAGCGCAGAATCGTGAATTTACCGTAGCCCTCCGGGTCCGACCGCACCGAGATGTACGCCGACAGGAACTGCCGATTGTATCCAACCATGGCGCTGGTCAGATTGAATGTCGGCTTGTTCGTCTTCGGATCACCCAGCAACACATAATATGGCGGCTGGTTGGCGGTGGCCCCACCTTCCGCGGTCGGATCAGCGGGTACCGACCAGAATGCGTTATTGGTGAAGAATTCTCGTGGATCGTTCACGTGATATTTGGTCAACATTTCCCGCTGCACCTTGAACAGGTCTTCCGGGTAGCGGAAGTGCGCCCGCAGTTCCGGCGAGATATCGCTCTCCGGCTTCACCGCACCGGGGAACACTCCTCGCCATGCTCGCAACACCGGGTCCGTCGGGTCCACCTCATACAGCGTGACCGTGCCGTCGTAGGCATCGACGGTCGCCTTGACCGAGTTACGGATATAGCTGACCGACTTGCGCGGCAACAACCGGCCGGTCCTCTTGTCGATGCTGTCCTCGACCGCACCCTCCAGCGAAGTGCTCTGCGCATAAGGGTACTTGTCCAAAGTGGTGTAGGCATCCACGATCCAGACGATGCGTCCACCGACGACGGCGGGATAGGCATCGCCATCCGCGGTCAGCCACGGGGCGACCTTCTGCACCCGCTCGCGCGGGTTGCGATTGAAGATGATCTTGGAGTTCTCCCCGATCGCCGAGGAGAACAGAATATTACGCTCAGCGTACTTGGCTGCGAAGGCGAGCCGGTTGAACCAGTTACCGATCGGCACGCCACCCTTACCGGTGTAGGTGTACTGCGCGATATCCGAGTCGTACTCGCGGGGGCGCTGGCCGTCCACCGCGCCGACGATCGCGTAATCCGGATCGGACTGCGAGATCAACTCACCGAAATACACCCGCGGCTGATCTACCTTGATCTGCTGCTTGTCCACCGGAGTGAACAAGTCGCTGACCAGGAAGATCGGGTAGCCACTGTCGGTACTGCCGCCAGCCGCGTTCGGATCGTCGGACTGCGGCTTGTTGACCCGGTTGGCAGGCGCGGCGACGAAACCGTTGCCATGGGTGTAGACCGTGTGCCGGTTGATCCAGTCGGTCTGATTACCGCTCAGCGCCGCAGGGGATAGTTCGCGGGCCGCGACGATGTAGTCCTGCATATCGCCGTTGATGTTGTACCGGTCGATGTCCAGTGACTCGGGGAAGCCATAGAAATTCTTCAGCTGGCGCAACTGAGTGAAAGTCGGCGAAAGAATATTCGGGTCGAGGAGCCTGGCATTGCCGATGGTCGCGGCGTCCGCGGGAACATTGAGCGGGCTCTTGCTGCTCTCGCCCTTGTAGTCCTGATAATCGATCTTCTCGCTGGTGATGCCGAATGCCTGCCTGGTCGCGGCGATATTGCGCTGGATGTATTCGCTTTCCTTGTCGGCGGCGTTCGGGCGCACGGAGAATTGTTCGACCACCAACGGCCACACCGCACCGACCAGGATCGACGACAGCACCAGCAGCGCCGCCGCCATCGCGGGTACGCGCAGATCACGCAGCACGACTCCGGCGAAGAACGCCAACGCGCAGATCACCGCGATGGACAGCAAGATGAGCTTGGCCGGCAGCACCGCGTTGATATCGGTATAAGAGCCGCCGGTGAAGGTGGGCTCTTTGCGGCTGCTGGAGAGCAGCTCATAACGGTCGAACCAGTACGCGATGGCCTTCAGCAACACGAAAATCCCGGCAAGCACGGCCAGTTGGATGCGCGCGGGGCGGGTGAGTACGCTCTCGCGCCCGGTCAACCGCAAACCGCCGAAGATATAGTGCGTGACCAGGTTGGCGAAGAATGCGATGATTACCGCGACGAACAGCCAGTTCAACACCATTCGGTAAAAGGGCAGGTCGAAGGCATAGAAACCGACGTCGAGGCCGAACTCTGGGTCCTTCTCGCCGAAGGAGCCGCCGTTGAAGAACAGTTGTAGCGTCACCCAATTCGACTGGGCCACCAGGCCGGACAGCAGACCCAGCAGCACCGGGATGCCCACACCGAACAGCCGCAGCCTGCTCATCACGGTGGTGCGGTACCGCGCGATCGGATCGTTCGGGCCCGCCACCGGTACGAATACCGGTCTGGTCCGATAGGCCAACAGCTGCGCCAGCCAGATCGCCACCCCGATGAATGCGGCAACGACGAGGAATAAGAGGATGCGAGTGCGCAGCACGGTGAGATACACATTGCGGAAGCCGACTTCACCGAACCAGAGCCAGTTCGTGTAGGTGTCGGTCAGCCGCGGCCCGAGTAGCAGCAGCACCGCCAGGACGATGGCCGCCACCAGCAGTACACGACTGCGTCGGGACAGCGAAGGTAAACCGGTGGGGGGCCGCATGCCCACGATGCCACGCTCCGAAGGTCCGGCGACGCTCGCACCGATACACTCAGCCGTTGCGCCGCAGTCCGATGTTGGGTTGATGTGATGTTCGGGTTGATCTTTCCGGATCGCCTCGGCCCACTCTACGGAAATCGGGCATGATTCATGTGACGGGGGTTGTATTTGTCACGCGGAACAGCCGATCGTCCGGGTTGACGGGGATCCTGGACGGCGGTTTGGTTGGATAGTCACGTGACCCAAGACCTGCGCGCCGAACTGGTCCTCGCCCGCTCCATCCGGGAAGTGGCGGAATTCGTCGATGCCGAGGGCTGGGGGCGCCCGCCACAGATGTTCGCGCTGGTGCCGACCACGGATCTGGTCGCGGCGCGACCGGAGTTGGCGGATCAGCTCGACGCGGGCGACGAACTGACCCCGGTGGCTCAGGACGCCTTTCCAACGGATGTGACCGGCGGATCCATGGCACTGGACGAATTCCTGGCCACGACCAGCTGGCCGCCCGCCGTCCAGGGTTGTCTGCTGGTGCAGGAGATCGTGGTACTCCCACCGGACGCAGAATCGACACTGGACGACGCACTCGTCCCAGTGCTGGCCGACCTGGAGGCCTCCGACGCGGCCGCCCGCGCCGCCGCCGCGGTATACCCGCAGCGACGGCAGGCGCGGCTATTCGCCGCAGTACTACGCGAGGGCGCGTCGCTGTGCCTGCTCCAGCTGCGCCCTGAGGAAGACGCCGAGGATACCGAGGGCGACCTCGACTTACGCACCTATCCGAACCTGGCGCCGAATCTCATCGAGGCGCTGCACCACACCCTGGAGTAAGCATTCATCGGCAGCCGACCGGCTCTTTGCCCGCGTTGAGCTCGTTGAGTGACTCGATCGCACCGGTGAGGTTCTCGACCTTCACCAGCCGCAGTCCCTCCGGAGTCCGCTGCTCGGCCTCATTACAGTTGTCCGCAGGCACCAGGAAGGTATCCGCGCCCTTCGCGCGCGCGGCCATCATCTTGTACTGGATACCACCGATCGGACCGACCGTGCCGTCTTCCTTGATGGTCCCGGTGCCCGCCACGAACCTGCCGCCGTTCAATTCCCCCGGAGTCAGCTTGTCGATCAACGCCAAGCTGAACATCAAGCCCGCAGAGGGACCGCCGATATCGGCGAGATTGAAGGTCACCCGCATGGGTGGCCGAGCGCCCTCCCGCAAGGTCACCCCGAGATAACCCTTGGCCTTGTCGTCGGGGTGTGCGCCAAGGGCAATGGTCGCCTGCTGCTCGGTGTTGTCCCGCCGGTACACCACAGTCACCTGGCTACCGGGTCTCTGCGCCGACACCGAGGTGATCACGTCCTTGGGCGTGGTTATGGGCTTGCCGTCGATGCTGACCAGTTCATCGCCCGCACGCAGCACGCCGTCGGCCGGGCCGGATTCGGTGACCTTGTCCAGGAGCACGGCTGTCGGCAGTTTCAGATAGTGCAGCGCGGCGATCTCGGCATTGTTCTCTGAGGATTCGAAATCCTGCTGATTGCGCTTATCGATAACCTCACGCGAGACATCGGGCGGGTAGACCTCTCTACGCGGCACGAGACCGTGGCTGCCGCTGGCCCAGAAGCCGAACGCCTCGAAAATGCTCAACCCATCCCGCACCGAGACCGTGGTCATATTGAGATGCCCCGTAGTCGGATCGACCTCCACCCCCCGAACATCGACAACCTCTACCTTCTTGCCCTCCCCATTATCCTCCGCGCCGAGGGTATTGACTGTCGGGCCTGGTCCGAGCGCCACGAATGGCACAGTGAACGTGCTGCCGACAGCACCGAGCACGAGGACCGGAAGCAAAGCCGCTACCAGGGTGAGGATCCGACGATTCACTCCGCCCACAGTAGCGATCACCGTTGCCATGATGTGGCACAGGCAGTCGTTTCCCCGAACGCACCACCACCAGTTTCGCACTGCGCGAACATCGAGACGATGCGCTGAACGCGTAACGTAAAGGACATGAACGACCTCCCCTTCGGATTCTCGAACCGCGACGACGACGAACGTAAACGCGGCGACGAACCGAGCGGTCCCGGCCAGAACGATCCATTCGGCTTCGGGATCGGTGGGTCCGGCGCAGGCGGATTCGACCCGGCGCAGCTGGGCCAGATGCTGACCTCGCTCGGCCAGATGCTCAGTGGCATGGGACAGCCCGGATCCGCGCAGGCCGGGCCAGTGAACTACGATGTCGCCAAACGGCTGGCCCGCCAGCAACTCGGCGCGAATGTCCCCCCGGTGACCTCAGGCGCCATGAGTGCGATGGCGGATGCCGCACACCTGGCCGAGCTGTGGCTCGACAGTTCGACCACGCTGCCCGCGGGTGCGACCAAGACGGTCGGGTGGACCGCCAACGATTGGATCGAACAGACCTTGCCCACCTGGCAACGGCTGTGCGATCCGGTAGCCGAGCAGGTCTCCGGGATGTGGACCGCGGCGCTACCCGAAGAGGCCAGGCAGTTCGCCGCGCCGATGGTCGGCATGCTCAGCCAGATGGGCGGGCTTGCCTTCGGCTCGCAACTCGGCCAAGCACTCGGCCAACTGGCCAAGGAGGTACTGACCTCGACCGATATCGGCTTACCACTCGGTCCAGCAGGTACCGCGGCGCTGTTACCCACGGCGATATCGGAATTCAGCGCAGGCCTGGAACAGCCCGAGAGCGAGATCCTGGTGTTCCTCGCCGCGCGGGAAGCGGCACATCAACGACTGTTCGGGCACGTGCCATGGCTGCGCCAGCAGGTACTCGGCGCGGTCGAGGACTACGCGCGCGGCATCCGGATGGATTTCTCCGCGCTGGAGCAGGCCGCGCAAAACATCGATCCGACGTCGCTGGCTGATCCCGCGAAGCTGGAAGAGATCCTGTCGCAAGGCACATTCGAACCGCAGACCACGCCGGAACAGAAGCAGGCGCTGGAACGGCTGGAGACACTGCTGGCACTGATCGAGGGCTGGGTACAAGTGGTGGTCTCCGACGCAGTCGGCGATCGGTTGCCCGGTGCGAGTGCGTTGGCCGAGACACTGCGTAGACGGCGCGCCACCGGCGGCCCCGCTGAGCAGACTTTCGCCACCCTGGTCGGCTTGGAGTTGCGCCCGCGCAAGCTGCGCGAAGCAGCGACGCTATGGCGCAGGCTCACTACCGACGCGGGTATGACCGCGCGCGATCAGCTCTGGGCACACCCGGATCTACTGCCGGATTGCGCCGATCTCGACGCGCCCGCAGGCTTCATCGACTCGGTGATCGGCGGTGAAACCACCGCATTCGACGACCCACTGGCGCAGCTCGCCGAAACCGAAGCGCGGGAGAAGGCCGAGCGCGAGCGCAAAGACGGTGGAGCAGGGACCGACCGGGGCAAACCGGGTGGCACGAACGCCTGAACCACCCTGTGAGTGACTCGCCGCCCTGTGGACAACTCCCGATTCAGCACCGAGTCACCCACCCGACGGTGCACATACTGCTGCTATGGCAACAACATGTCGCGGTCCGCGGTTGCGTCCGAGGGTGACCGTCCTGGTTCGCCCGACCGGCATCGTCCAGCTCGGATGTGATCCCGAGACTGCGGTGATGCTCGGCCCGGAAGGTATGGACGCCGAAACCGTTCTGACTTTCCTACGCCTACTGGATGGTCTGCACACGAAGCCACAGATCATCTGGCAGGCCGGGGAACGCGGCATCGAGCCCGGACACGCCGGAGCGCTGCTCGCCCTGATCGACGAAGCCGGGTTACTCGAGCACCCCGAGGATCGGGCCGGGCGAATCCGGACGGTGCGAGTGCATGGGCTCGGCCCGCTGTCCGACGCGATCTCGGCCGGGCTGCACACGCTGGGAATGCGACCGAGCCGCTCCAGGGACTACCCGTACGGTATGACGACGGTACGCACCTGGGATGTGGATCTAGTGGTACTCGCCGATGCACTGATGCCGGATCCTCGGCTAGTGAACGACTTGCTGCTGTATCGGATACCGCATCTACAACTACGCATCCGGGACAACAAGGGCGTCATCGGGCCATTGGTGCTGCCCGGCGCCACCAGCTGCTTGCGCTGCGCGGAGCTGATCCGCGCGCAACACGACACCGACTGGCCACATCTTGCCGCCCAACTGCTCGGCCGAGTCGGCCACGCCTCCCCCGCCGGGATCACCGCGACCACCGCGGTAGCGCTCGGCGAACTCGAGGCGATACTGGAGTGCTCGCCACACCGCCCGCCTGCCACATTGGACGCGACCATGGAATTGAATCTGGATTCTCACATTCTCGACCGACGAGTCTGGCACCGCCATCCCGCGTGCGTCTGCGCACGAGTTCCCGCAGACCCCGGCGCAGAGGCGAACCGGTGATCAAGATTGCCATAGCAGAACTGCGACCGCGTCCGCCATGATGGGTACGTGTCAGAGATTGCGCGCCGTCGCTCGTCCCGCAACGCCCAGTTGGCCAAGATTCCGCTCGGCATTGCCGGTCGGGCCGCCGTAGGATTCGGTAAGAAGCTCGCCGGGGGCGACAAGTCGGAGATCAACGCCCAGCTCAACCAGAAGGCCGCTGAGCAGTTGTTCACCGTACTCGGTGAACTCAAGGGCGGCGCGATGAAGTTCGGGCAGGCGCTCAGCGTCATGGAAGCCGCGGTTCCGGAAGAGTTCGGCGAGCCCTATCGCGAGGCACTCACCAAGCTACAGGCCGCCGCACCGCCGATGCCCACCGCGACCGTCCACCGTGTGTTGGATCAGCAGCTCGGCCTGCAATGGCGCACCCGCCTTCGTGACTTCGACGATGTTCCAGCCGCAGCGGCCAGCATCGGCCAGGTACACCGGGCGGTATGGTCGGATGGACGGACAGTCGCGGTGAAGGTGCAATACCCCGGTGCGGACGAAGCGCTGCGCGCGGATCTCAAAACGCTTTCCCGGATGACCGGTTTGATCTCCTCGGTTATTCCCGGCGCGGACGTGAAGCCGATTCTCGCCGAGATCTCCGAACGCACTGAAGAGGAGCTCGATTACCGCAACGAGGCGGCCAATCAACGCGCCTTTGCCAAAGGCTTCGACGGCCACAGCGAAATCGTGGTGCCGAAAGTAGTGGCGAGCTCGCCGAAGGTGGTCATCACCGAGTGGCTCGACGGCACCGCCGTTTCCGCGATCATCAAGCAGGGTGTCGAGGACCCGGAAGGCACCCGCGCACTACGCAATAAGGTCGCGGGTCTGATGGGGCGGTTCCATTTCTCTTCTCCGGAAATCGTCGGGCTACTGCATGCCGACCCGCATCCGGGTAATTTCATGATGCTGCCCGACAGCAGACTCGCCGTAATCGATTTCGGCGCTTGCGCCCCGATGCCCGCCGGCTTTCCTCCGGTATTGGGCAGGATGCTGGCCCTCGCGCTAGAGGAGAGGTTCGCCGAACTCACCGAGCTGCTCTACGACCATGGCTGGGTGATTCCCGGCCGTGTGGTCACTCATCAGGAAATCGCCGACTACCTGCGCCCCTTCACAGACCCTATCCAAAACGACTCGTTCCACTTCACCCGCCGTTGGATGCAGCGAGTGGCAGGCAAAGCTTCCGAATTCTCCAGCCCGGAGATGAAAACCGCACGGGCACTGCGGCTTCCAGCAGAATATGTGATGATCTTCCGAGTGCTCAGCGGTTCTGTCGGCATCCTGGCCCAGCTGGACGCCGAACTGCCTTTCATGCAACTCGTCCACACGTGGATGCCCGGCTTCCGCGAGGAACGCAGCACCGCGTAGTTGGCAGTGCTTGTCTCGCAACCTCCGCTGTGTTTGTCTTGCCTCCGAGCGAACGGGACTCGCGTCTGCGGCGCATGCGCTTCGGTCGCTCGGACGCGAGAAGAGCCGCGACCGGTACTCGTAAGATTCGCATTCGATGGAGCTGGGGTGCGAGAGAAACGCCGACCTCGGATGAACCGGATGGTGGTGTCAACTGCGGGGAAGGCGGATGCGGGGTTGTGCGGGAAACGCAGGACGGCCGCTCACCGATATCGGTGAGCGGCTGTCCTGCTTTCTCGTTCGTTGGCTCGATGCGTGTCGGAGTAGAACGCATCGAGCACATCGACCGGAGGGAGGGAAGTCGTTCCCGGCTCACGCGGTATTCCGCTTCTGGATGAGCCGGGCTTTCGGTAGTGATGCCGACGACTGTCTACTGGTCCGACACTCACGCCAGAACCGCGACCTTGCGCGGGCGCCCGCGCGAACGCTTGCGGGCGATCACAACGCCCTGGTCGAAGATTTCTCCGCCCCAAACACCCCACGGCTCACGCCGGTCCATGGCCGCGCTCAGGCAGCCTTTACGGATCGGGCAGGAAGCGCACAGTGCCTTGGCCTGCTCCAACTGGACCGGGCTTTCGGCGAACCATAGGTCCGGATCGCCGGCACGGCAGGGCAGCGTTGTGGTGGCCTCCTGGCTCGGTTCGGTCGACGCCACGGTGCGGCATGTCACGTCAGTAGCGGCCTGCGGCCAGCTCTGTGCGGTGAACACGTCGTTCTCCTTCAGCTATGTGCAGCGGTTCGTGTGGTTGTGCCGCGAAACCGCTGCCGGTGGCTGAAGGCCGGAAAAAATCGGCCACGGTTTCGCTGTGATGCGATCCGTGGCCATGAGGTCGGGAAGAGATCCCTACCTAGGTCGACACCTGTGTCGAGTCCTGATCACGGTCGCTGAATATGCGGTGCGGAGGCGTGCTGCCTGCGGACCCACCGACCCGAGTTCGGCTTCGGCCACGCAGGTTCCGCCTGCTGCCTCAGCAGCAGGCGGGTGCCAATCGCCGCTGGGCTTACCCTGGGTTTCAGTGCGGACGAATAACGGCTTAGCGGCAACATTCGGGTATGCGCCGAACATGCCTCCGGGAGCACTGGTTCCGATCAGACCGATCCCCTGCGAAGCAAGGATCCCCCGGGAGGCCGCTATGGGTGCGTGGACCGCGACGCCATTGACGCCGTAGGTCGTGATGTTGTCCATTGCTCTGCCTCCCTCCTGTACTCGTGCTGTGTCGATAGCGGCGCACGCCGAGATGTCCTCCCGGTGCGTGGATCCCACCTTAAAACAAGTTCTTCGATACCGACAACATATTTTCTACCTGCGTTTTTGCGAGATCGATCGAAGTCGGGATGTGACGATCGCCAGCACGTCGGCACCGAACTGCCGCATCTTGTAATCCCCCATGCCTGGAATGGCCGCCAGAGCTTGCTCGTTCCTGGGAAACTGCTCGGCGATGGCGGTCAGCGTTGTGATACCGAGTACCGACTGTACGTGGATCGACGACTCCGCTGCTCTCGCTCGCCGCCAGTCCTGTAGCGCGGCGAAAAGTTCGGCGTCCAACTCCGCCGGGCATCCCGAACAACGCCCGAGCAGGGTGTCGGTGGCATTCAGCAGAGATCGGCCGCACACCCGGCACTCAGGCAGTCGCTTCTGATCGTGCTCGCCGACAACAGGCGCGATACGTGAGGCGGGCGAGTGGTCGGGGACGAGTCCGGTGAGAAAACGCGAGCGTCGCCGGGTGCGCTTGCCGCCTACATTCCTGGTCAGCGCCCATGACAACCGCAGCTGCTCGCGTGCCCTGGTGATTCCGACATACAACAGCCGCCGCTCCTCCTCCAGTGCGGCTTCGTCCGCGACCGAACCGTCGTCGGCGAAGACGTGCGCGATCGGCAGAGTGCCGTCGGACAGGCCGACGAGGAATACCGCATCCCATTCCAACCCCTTGGCGGCGTGCAGCGATGCCAAAGTGACACCCGGCACTGTCGGGGGGTGCCCGGCCTCGGCGCGAGTCGCGAGTTCGCGTAACAGCCCGGTCAGGTCGAGCCGATCGTCGTGCGCGACTAGTTCCTCGGTCAGTCGCACCAGGGCGACCAGCGCGGACCAGCGTTCCCGCGCTCGGACGCCCGCGGGCTCAGTGGCGGTGAGGCCGACCGGGGCCAGCGCCGCACGCACCAGTGCGATCAGCGCACTACCGCTGCGTGCCTGGTCGGGAAGATCGTCGCGGGCCGCGGTCTGCCGCAGCGCACGCACCGCCTGTCTGACCTCGGTACGTGTGAAAAACCTCTCGCCGCCGCGCACCTGATAGGGAATGTCCTGGTAAGCAAGCGCCTGCTCGTAGCTCTCCGAGTGGGCGTTGATCCGATAGAGCACAGCGATCTCTGCAGCAGGGGTGCCCGCCTCGATGAGCTGAGCGACCTGGCTCGCCACTGCCACGGCCTCGGTAGGCACATCGATGAATTCGGCGAATGTCGGCTCGGGTCCGTCTGGCCGCTGACCGATCAGACGCAGCCTGGTGCCCGCGAGACGACCCCGCGCGGCCCCGATCACCCGGTTGGCCAGCGACACCACTTGGGGAGTCGAACGGTAGTCGCGCTCCAGCCGGATCACGGTCGCGTCCGGGAAGCGGCGGGAAAAATCGAGCAGATATCGCGGTGTGGCGCCGGTGAACGAATAGATCGTTTGGTTGGCGTCACCGACCACGGTGAGATCATCGCGTTCGCCGAGCCACGCGTCGAGCACCCGCTGCTGCAGTGGCGTGACGTCCTGGTATTCGTCGACGACGAAACTGCGGTAGCGACCGCGGAATTCGTCGGCCACCACCGGATAGTTCTCCAGCGCTGCCGCGGTGTGCAGCAACAGATCATCGAAATCGAGCAGCCACCCTTCCGACGTGGCCTTGAGTTTCTCGTAGCCGGCATAAACGTCGGCGACCCGCATCGGATCACGAGGCGTCTCGCGGTCGCGATCGAAGACCGCCCCGGCATAATCCTCCGGCGCGATGAGCGAAGCCTTGGCCCATTCGATTTCACTGAGCAGATCGCGAACGCTGTCGGCGCTCGTGGAAAGCCCCGCCCTGCTCGCCGCCTGCGCGACGATCGGGAATTTGGCCTCGACCAGCCGCCACGGCACCTCACCGACAACTTGTGGCCAGAAATACTTCAATTGCCGCAACGCCGCCGCGTGAAAGGTACGCGCCTGCACCTGGGTCGCGACACTGCCGAGACCGAGCGCGCGCAACCGCGTGCGCAATTCTCCCGCTGCCCGCGCGGTAAAGGTCACCGCGAGCACTTGGTCGGCCTTGACGTGTCCCTGCGCGATCAGATTCGCGATACGGTGGGTGATGGTTCTGGTCTTGCCGGTGCCCGCGCCCGCCAGCACGCATACTGGACCGCGCGGCGCGCGTACCGCTGCGGCCTGCTCGGGATCGAGGTCGGCAAGGTCGAGAGCGGACACGCGGTCCATCATGACACCATTCACCGACACCGGCCCTGGCGCCGACGACCGACTATCGCCGCAATACGAGCTACCCCGGTCGGAACAGTGAGCCGGTGTCCTGCGTTGCATGATCCGTGACCGAAAACAGCTCCGCTCTGACGATGTACTCGACTACCTGGTGCGGCTACTGCCGCAGGCTGAAGAAGCAACTGGATGAGGCAGGCATCGACTACATCGAAGTCGACATCGAGCAAGATCCGGCGTCGGCCGAATTCGTCGGAAGTGTGAACGGGGGCAATCATGTCGTGCCCACAGTGAAATTCGCCGACGGTTCGACCGCGACGAACCCGTCGTTGGTCACGATCAAGCAGACTCTCGCCGGACTGTCCTGATCACCTGGTGCGTGTAGTCCGCGGTAGCGAGCGCTCACGCTGCCGCGGCCCAGGATTCGACAATGGTACGCGCGATCGAGATCGAACCGGGCAGCAGCAGTCGGGTACTCTGATCCCGCGCCGACCAGTCACCTGCCGCCAGAGCTGCCCGTACCTCGGCGCGAGTGAACCAGCCTGCCTCGGCGATCTCCCCATCGGAGAAGACCAGCGGTTGCGCGGGGTCGGCGACAGCCGCGAAGCCGAGCATCAACGAGCGCGGAAACGGCCACGGCTGACTACCCAAGTAACTGATCTCGCGCACATCGAGACCGACCTCCTCGCGCATTTCGCGTTCCACGCAGCGCTCCAGCGATTCGCCCGCTTCGACGAATCCGGCCAGCAGAGAGAACAGCGACTTCGGCCAGCTGTGCTGACGAGCAAGCAGCGCACGATCGTCACCATCGTGGATCAGACAGATCACCGCGGGATCGATGCGCGGGAACTCCTCGTGGCCGCTCTCTGTGACGCGCGACCACCCTGCCTTGGATACGGTGGTCGCTGTTCCGTCCGCGCTGTTGAACCCGGCCTTATCGTGCCAGTTCAGCAATGCGAACGCGGTGGAGAGCAGACCGGCGGTGCGGTCATCGACGCTGCCGCCGGCCAACGCTCGCAGATCGATGAGCCTGCCCTCCAATTCCGGATCGCGCACCGCCCACACATGGACGCCCTCCTCGACACCGAGGAACACCGCGTCCTGGCTCGGCTCGGCGGACAGCTCGCAGGCCGCATCCAGCATCAGGACGCCGTTGTCGAAGCGCACTTGACCGCGTCGGTTGATCCGCAACAGCTTCGCGGCACCCCAGCCCGCACGCAATGCCTGATCGTCACGCCGAATCTCCTCGGCCCGGTCGATGACAGAACGGGACAGTAGCGGAACATCGTTGAGCTGAAATGCCGGCACAGTTCGAGAATATCGCGACCGCTTTATCGCCAGACCCGCACCAGTATCACTTGCCCGAACGGCGGATGTACAGCAGTTTGTCGCCGGTCTCGATCGCGTCCACCTCGGGATCGCCGACCCGAACCAACACTCCGTCGCGCACCACACCGAGCACGATATCGCTGAGATGCCTTGGTGAGCCGCCGATCTCGGACTGCACCACATCTCGTTCGGCAACGGCGAAGCCCTGCTCGGGGATGAGAAGATCCTCCATCATCTCCACGACGGTCGGCGTCGTCGTCGCGATGCCGAGCAAGCGCCCCGCAGTCTCCGAGGAAACGACCACCGAGTCCGCACCCGACTGCCGGACCAGGTGAGTATTCTCCGCCTCCCGGATCGCGACGACGATCTTGGCGGTCTTGTTCAGCTCGCGGGCGGTCAGGGTGACCAGCACGGCGGTATCGTCGCGGTTGGTGGCCACCACGACCGAGGAAGCATTCTGCACACTCGCCAGGCGCAGTACGTCGGACTGCGTGGCCGAGCCCTGCACTGTGACCAGCCCGGCATTCGTCGCCGTCTCCAGGGCGATGACATCGGTGTCGACCACAACGATATCGGCGGGCTGCACGCCGTCGCCGACCATCGCATCGATCGCGGTCTTTCCCTTCGTGCCGTATCCGACGACCACGGTGTGATTGCGCACGCGGTGCCTCCATCGCTGAATCTTGAAAGCCTGCCGGGACCGCTCGGTCAGCACGCTGAGGGTGGTTCCGACGAGGATGATGAGGAAGAGAATGCGCAAAGGGGTGACGAGGATGATGTTCACCAAGCGCGCTTCGGTCGTCACCGGGTGGATATCGCCGTATCCCGTGGTAGACAGCGATACCGTCGCATAGTACAACGCGTCCAGAAACGACAACTCGCCGCCCGTTGTATCACGGTAGCCGCTGCGCCCGAGGTACACCACGATCGCGGCCAGGAACAGCAGCGCTGTCGCGAACAGCACCCGCCTGGTCAGCGAAATCCACGGGCTGGTCTGAGCTTCCGGAATGCGCAGCACACCGACCAGGGTGAAATGCGGCCGACCGGTCAGCCCGAGCCCACGTGCGCGATCACTGAGCACCGGACACACCTGCCGCACTGTTGCTCGTGTCGGTCATCCCGGTACACCTCGTCCCTCCGGCACAGCACGGGAGCCTACTCGGTTCCCGCGCAGCGCCCCACCTCGACATCGCCCCACCTCGACATCGCCCCACCTCGACATCATTGCCAGGTAGGTGTAAGGGTGCCCTATGGCAGAAAATACGCTGACGCCCGCGCAGGATACCGGGAAACGTCCGGCACTCGCTCTCGCCGTCTTGCTGTTCGGTAGCGGAGTACTGCATTTCTTGCGGCCCGAATTCTTCGACTCGATCGTGCCGCGCACGCTGCCCGGACGCGCCCGCGACTATACCTACGCCTCCGGCGTGGCTGAACTCGGCGTCGCCACCGCCCTGGCGATACCGCGGACCCGAGGTATCGGCGGCCGCCTCGCGGCAGGATTGTTCCTCGCGGTGTTCCCGGCCAACGTCCAGTTCGCCATGGATACCTTGACCAGCGCGAAGGCGCCACGACTGCACAAAATCGGCTCGGTACTGCGGCTTCCGTTGCAGATCCCGCTGATCACCCAGGCCCTGGCGGTGAGTCGGCGGGCGCAGCGTTCCTGATCAGCTCGGCCAGTTCGTCCGGACCGGCCAGCCGCGAGGGCGCGATAGTGCGACCGGTGCGCACATAGTGGAACGCGGCGCCGACGCGGGGCAGCATCTCGTGCTCGGGTCGTCCGGTGCGCGCGGCCAGCAACCGAGCCCAGGCCACACGGTAAACGGCCAGTTGCATGGCGACCGCAGGCTCATCGGCCGGGCTCGGCTCTGCGCCAGTCTTCCAGTCGACCACGATCCAGCCGTCGTCCGGTTCGGCGAACACCGCATCCATCCGTCCGCGGATCACGGTGCCCGCGAGCGAGGTCTCGAACGAGACCTCGACCTCGATCGGGCTGCGATCGGCCCATGGTGAGTTCAGAAAGACTTCTTGCAATGCGGACAGTTCCGCGTCGACACCAGCAGTGGCCGCGCCGCCGTCCGCCGCGCCGGGTAGTTCGTCCAGCCCGAGCAGATCGGTCGAGCCGAACCATCGCTGCACCCAGGCGTGGAATGCCGTGCCGCGCCGCGCCAGCGGATTCGGCGGGTAAGGCAGCGGACGACGCAGACGAGCAGCGAGTTTGCCTGGGTCGGCACGCAATTCAACCAGTGCCGTCGCCGCGATCCGCCCGGGTAGCTCGACCGCCTCGGCCACCGTGGCCGCAGTGTGCTCGACCAGCAGGGCATCGACGTCGGCAGCCCAGCCTTCTGGATCGTCCGGGTCCGGAACGTGGTGGCGGTGTTCCGGCGCGTGCTCCTCCTCTAGTGGGGGTGCGGCGAAACCGGTCGCCGTGCGGACCGACTCATCGGCCGACAGATACTCTTGCACCGCCCGGTCATCGGGCTCGATATCCGCATAGGGGTCGGCGTAGTCGTATGCGGAGAAGTTGTCCGGAAGCGTATCAGCGAATTCGTCCAGCGGGTCCGGAGGAGGTTCCTGGTCGAGCTGGACGTGGATGCGGGGGCCTGCCGATTCGTCTCGAACCCTCACGCGTTCCTCGGTGCCGGGGGTGCCGTGGAACGATGCGGCAGTATCCGGCGTATCCACACCATGGCGTACTGGGACGGCCGAGCGCGCGCGCAGGTCGGCGAGGGCCGCGCGGACCAGGGCGGCGCCTTGCTCGACCGGGACGCGACGAGCACCGAGCGGATCTTGTGGCCACCGCGCACTGTCCGGGTTACCGGTGAAGGGGTTGACGGCTTCTGGTGCGGGTGGATCGGCCCAGGTTTCGACTACCAGCATGTCGTGTGCACGACTGTCCGAATCGGCCGCAGCATGTTTCAACTCCAGCAGAAAATCCGAAGGCCCCCTCGGCGAGCTGCCGGTTTCCGCCCAATGATGCGCCGAGACCAGCAGCACACGTTCGGTTCTGGTGAGCGCGACATAGAACAAGCGGCGCTCTTCATCCATCCGTCTGCGCTCCAGCGCTTCCTTGTGCTCGCTGATCGCACGGTCGAGATCCGTGCGGTCGTACAGCTCGGTGAAGTCGAGCACCGGGACACCGTCGGCGGCATCATCTTGTCTTCGGTCACCCCGCAGCGCGGTCGGCAGCTCGGCAAGCGTACCCAGCCAGGTGCCGGAACCCGCCTTGGACGGGAACACCCCTGCCACCACATGAGGGACCGCGACGATCTCCCATTCCAAGCCTTTCGCCGCGTGCACGGTCAGTACCTGCACGCGGTCTCTGGCCACCTCCACTTCTCCTGGCTCCAAACCGTTCTCGACTTGCTCCGCGGCAGTAAGGAACGCCAGCAGCCCGCCCAACGATGCACCGGTGTCTACGGCATACCCGGCCACCACCTCGGCGAACGCGTCCAGATGTTCGCGGCCGGCACCCGTCCCGGCCACCGCCCGCCGCGTCTGGGCCTCCACACCGACGCCGATGGTGCGTTCGACATCGGCGATCAACTCCACCAGCGGCTGTCCGGAGCGTTCCCGCAGCACGGCCAGCTCTCGCCCCAATTCCTCGATGCGAGCGAACCCCGTGACCGAATACTGTGTCGCCGGGCCTGGATCGGCGAGTGCGTCGGCCAGGCCGGCTTGTTCGGCCGGTTCCGGCGCCACCTCGCGCAGCGCCTCGTCGAGCGCGGCGTTGTCCCCGATCGCGACCGGTCCCTTGGTGGCGGGTCGCCGGATCGACAAATCCTTGGACCGCCGAGCGAGGGCAGCGATATCGGCGACGCCGAGTCGCCAGCGCGCACTGGTCAGCACCCGCATGGCGGCGCTACCTGCCCCAGGCTCGGCTATCAACCGTAGGGTGGCGACGATATCGGCGACTTCTGGCGTGGCGAGCAAACCGCCGAGGCCGACGATCTCCACCGGCAGCCCCTGCGCGCGCAGCGCTTCCGCGAGCGGCGCGGCGTCGGCGTTTCGACGCACCAACACTGCCGAGGTGGGTGGCTGTTGCCGCACTGCGCGGCGGGCCGCCCACTCCGCGGCGATCCGCTCGGCCACCCATTCACGTTCGGCCACCACAGTCTCGGTCAACGTCAACGCGACAACGCCCGGCTCCGCACCGGGCTTGGCGCGCAGTGCGTCGACGGTCACCCCACCGGAATCGAGCGCCTTGCGCCGCAAGGGTTCCGCGACCAGATTCGCCAGCGCCAGCGCCTCCGGCGGATTGCGCCAGCTGGTCAGCAGTGCCAACGTGGAGGCGGGGACGCCAGGCGCACTGGGGAAATCAGTAACGAACCTGGGTAGATTCGCCGCAGAAGCGCCCCGCCATCCGTAGATCGACTGCATCGGGTCGCCGACGGCTGTCACCGCGAGCCGTCGCGCCGCATATGGGGTCTCCTGGCTCGACAGGCAGGCCGGATGATCGATCGCCTGCTGCGGCACGCCACCGAACAGCGCAGCAAGCAATACCCGCTGCGCATGACCGGTGTCCTGATATTCATCGAGCAGGACCAAACGGAAACGACCGCGTTCGGCGACGGCGACCTCGGTATGGTCGACGGCCAGGCGCGCGGCCAGCGACATCTGCGCACCGAAGTCGAGGGCGCCTCGCCGCCGCAGCACCTCGCTGAGCTGCTGCACCAGTGGCAGCAGGTCTACCCGTTCTTCTTGGACCCGCACGATATTCCGCAATACTCGGCTCGGACCGCCGCGCTGGCGCGGCCCCGCGGGCAATGTGTGTACCAGTTTCGCCAACTCGGTGCACGCCTCAGCTAATTCCTCCGGTTCGACCAGATGCTCGGCCAGTTGCGCGGACAGCGCGAGCACTGCCTCGGTCACCGATACCGAGGTGCGGTCGGTCTCCAGGTCACCATCCCAGGTCCGAACCACCTGATGCGCCAGCTGCCAGAGCTGAGTCTGGGTGAGCAACGTCGCCGAGGGCTCCATCGGGAGCAACAGACCATGTTCGGTCAGCAGCCTGCCCGCATAGGAGTGATAGGTGCTGATCTCCGGTTCCGTACCGGTCAATTGCGCACGCAGTCGACCAGTCGAGTCGAGATCGCGCACCAACGGAGCGCCTGCGAGCCGAGCGAGCCGGGTGCGGATACGAACGGTCAACTGCTGCGCGGCTTTCCGGGTGAAGGTCAGCCCGAGCACTTCGTCGGGCCGGACAATACGGTTGGCGACCATCCACACCACCCGCGCGGCCATGGTCTCGGTCTTGCCCGCACCTGCGCCCGCGACCACCAAGGTCGGGCCTGCCGGAGCCGCGATGACGGCGGCCTGCTCCTCGGACGGCGGCGGCAGGCCGAGCGCCTGCGCGAGCTGATGTGGCGTTACCAGGTCGCCGCTCACGACGTTGCTCCGGCGGCAGGCCGCAGCAGTGCCACGGAGACGACTGGCTCACTCACTCGTCGGTCACCTGACGCCCGCCTGCCTGCACTGGGCAGCTGCCCGCGACCGTGCAGTGGCGGCACCCGTCATTACGCATGGCCAGATAGCTCGGCCCCCGAGTCGCCGCAGCCGCTTGGTGAATCGTGTTACGCCACTGTTCGAGTGCCTCGGCGTCCAAGGGTGGCTGTGCGCGCTGAATCGCGCCCTCACTTCGGCTCGGCTTGGCGACGTACACCAACCGCGCCCCGCCGGGTTCGCCCTCCGGCATTGTTCCAGTGGCCGTGCCCGATTCGATGGACGCACCCGATCCAGCAGCTGCGGCAGAGTCGCCTTCCTGGTCCGGCACCCCCATGGCTACCGCGACCTGATAGGTCGCCAGCTGGGCATGCTCGACGGCTGCCTGCTTACTGACCGGCGACTTGCCGGTCTTCACGTCGACGATCACGAAACGACCGTTCGCATCTCGCTCCAACCGATCGACCCGGCCCCGTATCCGTACAGGGCGCTCGTCTTCCGTACGCGCGGGCAGCACATGATCGACCGGTACCTCGACGCCGACCTGGATGAGTTCCGCGCGCGTGTTGCGCACCCAGGCCAGAAAGGTTTCCAGCATGGCCTCGGTACGCCGCAACTCTTGTCTGGAGTGCCAGCCGGTGCCTGGATCCACTGCCTGCCATGAGCGAGCCAACGCGGCACGCACCTGCGCCTCGGGCACCCGACCCGCCAGTGCTTGCACCAGGGTGTGCACCAGGTTGCCCTTGACCGCGTGCGGATTGTCACCATCGGTACCACCGTGCCGTTCCAGCGCCCAGCGCAGCGGGCAGGTGCGCAGCAGTTCGACAGTGGAGGGTGACAGCGTGATCGCGCCGTCATCGTCGGTCCACAGTGGCTGCCGCGAGCTGAGTTCGGCGATTCCGTACCACTCATCGGGATGAGCGCCGCGGACGCCCGCGTGTGCCAGTCTTGCCAGCTGCCGTGCGGCCCGATGCCTGCGCTCCGCGCCTGCGTCGGGATCGCAGACCACACCACGCAGTTCCGCCAGCAGCGAGTGCATCGCCAGGGCGCGACCCGGATCGACCACAGGGAGCGTGCCGTCCCCGCTGTCGTCACCGTGTCCGAGCAGCTCGGTGAGAAAACGTGAGGGCACCAGATCCCGTTCACCGGAAACCGACTCCACGGCGGTCACCAACAGCGAGCGTCTGGCCCGGCTACACGCGACCAACAACAGCCTGCGCTCTTCGGCGAGAATCGGCGCCGCACGACTCACCCGCTCTCCGGTGTCGGACACGCCCGCGGTGAGATCGACCAGATCCTCGGTGTGCAGCAGGGTGCCACGCACCCGCGGGTTGGGCCAGATCCCCTCCTGGACGGCTGCGACGGCGACCACATCCCATTCCCGCCCGGCGGCAGCGTGTGCGCTCAGCAGCGCGACCGCATCGACCGACGCGGCACGCGGCGCTTCGCTGTGCGGAATCTCTTGCTGTACAAGATATTCGACGAAACCCTCAATACTCGCGTGCGGTAGCCGATCAACGTATCCCGCAGCCGCGTCGAACAGCCCGACGACCGCGTCCAGATCACGATCGGCCTGCATACCGACCGCACCACTCCGCTCCGACTGAACTACCCAGCGCCGCTCCAGCCGGGAGCCGGTCCACAATGCCCACAACACATCCTCCAGACCCGCACCGCGGCCACGCACCATACGCGCCCGATCCAGCGCGCCGAGCACCCGGCGCAACGGCGCGGCCTCGACCTCGGTGAGCCGGTCCAGGAGCGCCGGATCGCCGGACCCGATCAGCAGATCGCGCAGCACCAGTGCGGAAGGGTGGTCGATCCGCGCGGCACGACCCGAGGCCGGATCATCCGCGCCCTCCGTGGATCGCGCGGACTCGAACACCGCACGCCGGATACCACGCTGCAGTCTGCGTAGCGTGATCTGATCCGCGCCGCCGAGCGGCCCGGTCAGCAGGTCGAGGGCGTCCCTCGGCTCGAACTCCGGTTCCGCACCACGCTCCGCGACCTCTCCTGCCAGTACCGCACGCAGGGACAGCAGCAACCAGGCCGAGCCGCGCCTGCGCGCCAGAGGGGTGTTGAGGACGGGCTGCTGCATCGGCACGCCTGCCGCCAACAACGCACGGCGTAGCGGCGCCGATGACAGCGGTACCGAACGGACCAGGACAGCCATCCGCGACCACGGCACTCCTGCGGTGAGGTGCGCGCGGCGCAGATGGTCGGCGATGAGCGCGGCCTCCTTCGCGGGCGTAGCGAGCACCCGGACTAGCACCTCGGCGCTTTCGTCGGGCGGTGTCACTCGATCAGGCACCGGAAAACGCTGTGGCGCGGTACCGGGCAGCCGGGCGGCGATCCGTGCGGCCGCCGCCCGCACCTGACCGTTGAGCCGATGGTTGTTCCGCAGCACGATACGCTGCCCGGCAGGCGCGTCGAGATCGGCGACGAACCGCGCGTCCGCGCCGCGAAAGGTAAAGACGGCCTGATCTGGATCGCCCGCGATCACCGTGGTCCGCGCACCGCGCCCGATCACATGGACCAGGAGCGCCGCCTGCGGATCGAGGTGCTGAGCATCGTCGACCAGCAGATATTTGATCCTGGCGCGTTCGGCGGCCAGCAACTCCGGATCGGCGGCCAGCGCGTCCAACGCCGCACCGATCAGTTCGGCCGCATCCAGTGCGGGCGCTGTCGCTTCCGGCGCTTCGACGCCAACCGACCAACGCAGCAACATCAATTGCTCGTACCGGAGGGCGAAACCACCCGCCGCGACCCATTCCGGTTTGGCGTGCTCATGACCGAGCCGAACCAGATCCTCCGGGCCGATACCACGCTCGGTGGCGCGCAGCATGAGGTCACGTAACTGCTCGGCGAATCCACCGAGCGCGAGCGCAGGCCGTAGGCGCGGTGGCCACAACTCTTCTGCTCCCTCGGCGATATCGGCCAGATCACCGCGCAGCATTTCGCGCAGCACCGCGTCCTGCTCGGCGCCGGTCAGCAAACGCGGTGGTGGATTACCGTGCGCCAGGGCATGTCCGCGTAGCACGGAGAAGGCATAGGAGTGCACTGTGCGCACCAGCGGCTCTCGTGTGGCGCCGGGCACACCGCCCTCAGCCCCTGGCTCCGGTCCGGCCAGCCGCGCGGTGATAGCGTCGCGCAGCGCGCCTGCCGCCTGCTTCGAATGGGTCAGCACCAGTAACGATTCCGGATCGGCCCCGGTCGCAATACGGCTTGCGGCGACATCGACCAGTAGGGCTGTCTTACCCGTACCCGGTCCACCGAGCACTTGCCAGGGTCGCCATCCTCGGCGCGGCGATTCAGGCTCGGCCGGGGCGTCCACCAGCGCGCGAACGTCGGCCCCCCAGGCACGCGGCCGGGGCGCCCGCACAGTTCGGCGCACAAGTCGCACCGCGCCATCCGATCGCACCACGCGGGCTATTGCAACAGATACGACCGACATACCGCTACATCTCTCCGCGCGACTACGCGGTGGATTCGCACCACAATGGACTGATGTCTGCTTTACACATCCATCGGTTCGGCCCGGCTACTGGGCCGGTGGTACTCGCTTTGCACGGGGTGACCGGTCACGGCAAACGCTGGGAAAACCTGGCCACCCAGCATCTGCCCTCGATCCGCGTACTCGCACCAGACCTGCGCGGACATGGTCGCTCGACCGGACTGCCGCCATGGAACTTCGAGACCATCGTCACTGACTTGGTCGAATTACTCGCCGGGGAAACCGACGAACCGGTGGTGGTGGTCGCACACTCGTTCGGCGGCACATGCGCACTGCATCTGGCCCATCACCATCCCGAACTGGTTCGGCGGCTCATCCTACTCGACCCTGCCGTCGCACTGGATCCGGAACGGCTCAACGAGATAGCGCTATCGGCGCTGGTCTCGGCCGATTACAACAGCATCGAGGAGGCCCGCCGGGACAAGCTGGAAACCGGCTGGGGCGACGTACAGCCACGGTTGCTCGATGCCGAACTGGATGAACATCTGGTGCCCACCGCGGACGGACGCTTCGGTTGGCGGATCAGCCTGCCCGCGATCAACTCGTACTGGGGCCAGCTGGCCCGCCACTGGGTGCTGCCACCCCCTGAACTGATCACCGTGCTGGTCCAGGCGATGAGAGTCGACCCACCGTATGTCACGCCGGAATTCCGCGCGGCGCTCACCGAGCATATGGGTGCCAACCTGACCGTGCTCGAATGGGATTGTGATCACATGGTCGCCCAGGCGTATCCCGCCGAAACCGGCGAACTCGTTCGCTCGGCACTTTGACGCCGATGGTACTGTAGCGCCGGTGCCGACCACCGACACCCAGATCGAGCAGGTGCGCGCACTGGTGGCCGCGATCCCGTGCGGCCGGGTAGCCACGTATGGCGACATCGCCGCGGCCGCAGGCCTGTCCACGCCACGCACAGTGGGCTGGATCATGCGCACCGATGCGGCCGACCTGCCCTGGCATCGTGTACTCGGCGCGAGCGGCAAACCCGCCACGCACCTGGCCCAACGCCAATTGCGCCTGCTCGCTGCGGAAGGCGTGCCGATCCGAGACGGACGCGTCGACCTGCGCACCGCGCGTTTTCCATTCCCTGATCCACAGACCAGCACAACGCCGCTCGCCAAAAGACCCGCATAACAGTCGAGCGGGCAGTACCGTTGACCCATGCCTACCCGCCTGGCATGCGTCGCGTTCGATGCCGACAGACCACGGCTGGTCGCGGACTTCTGGGCCGAGCTGCTCGGCTGGACTGTGACCCTCGATCGCCCTGACGAAGTGGATGTCGCCGCACCCGATGCGGACGGTCCCGAACTCACGCTGGCCTTTCTGCCCGCGATGCGGGCCAAGACCGGTAAGAACCGCCTACACCTCGACCTGGCCACCCGCTCGCTCGACCACCAGCACACCCAGGTGGATCGGGCACTGGCGCTCGGGGCGCGACGAGTGAGTGTCGGTCAAAGCGCGGTGCCTTGGACCGTTCTCGCCGATCCGGAGGGCAACGAGTTCTGTGTGGTCGAGCCGAGGGAAGAGTACGTGGATACCGGCGCCCTCGCGGCCATCGTGGTCGACACGCGCGACCCGATACAGCTCGCGGAATTCTGGTCGGCCGCCGCTGGATGGCCATTCGTCTACCGCGGCACACGAGTGGCCGGGCTCCGCGCGCCGACTGGGCTCGGCTCTTGGCTGGAGTTCGTACATACCCCCGACGCCAGCTCCAGCCGCACCAGGCTGCACCTGGATCTCACCTCGTTTCCAGCCGATGACCGCGCCACCGAAGTGGCCCGACTACACGCCGCGGGCGCCACGACAATCAGCCGAGGCGCCCCGACACCCGGCCATGACACCGACCTCCTGCTCGCCGACCCGGAAAACAACGAGTTCCGGCTGCGGAGACCCGCTCGCTTCTGGACGAACGCCTGACCTGCGCCGGTAGCTGCACCGTCTGCGGGTGGTGAAGAATTACCATGACCGCCGTGGGATATCCAGCTTCAGGTTGTGACGCGTGACGGCCGCCGTCGCGATCGTGCTCGCAGGTGGCCGGGCCAGCCGGATGGGCGGTGTGGACAAACCCGCGATCGTCATCGGCGGTCGTTCCATGCTGGAGGTGGCGCTCACCGCGGTCGCCTCCTGCACACACACCGTGGTGGTCGGTCCCTACCGCCCGGAGCTGCCGCCAGAGATCATCCAAGTCAGAGAGGTGCCGCCAGGGTCGGGTCCGGTCGCGGCGATCGACGCGGGGCTGCGCGCGCTCGGTCCCGCCGCGCCGCTGGTGGTGGTGCTCGCCGCGGACCTACCATTTCTGTCCGAGCAGGCCATCGCCGAACTCGTCCGGCATGAGACCGAATCCGGGGCGGACGCGGTATTCGCGGCCGACGAGTCGGGGCGACCACAATACCTGATCGGAGTATGGCGCCGCTCCGCACTGGCGGCCGCGCTGGCCGACCTCGACTCGCCGATCAATCAACCGATGAAAGCCCTGGTACCCGCCCACGCCGCGATCATCCCATTGCGCGGGGTCGGCGACTGCGACACCGAGGAACAGGTACGCCGAGCTGAAGCCGCGATCACCGCACCGCGACACACTTCGCCGCTTGATCTCAAAGAAGCACGAAAAGTCCTGTGCGACAATCTTTCCCGATTAACTACCTATTCGGCCGATCTGCGCTCGGTGGCCGGAGCGGCACTCGCGGACGGACTGACCGCCGCCGCCGCACTACCCCGTTTCGATGTATCCGCGATGGACGGCTACGCGGTCGCGGGGGACGGACCGTGGCGGCTGCGCCACGATATCGGTTTCGCAGGCGGACGACGTCCGATAGGGTTGCTGCTCGGCGAGGCGGTGCGAATCGCTACCGGCGCGCATGTTCCGGACGGCACCACCAGTGTGCTGCGCGACGAGTTCGCACGACGCACCGGCGAAATCCTTACCCGGTTACCGGACACACCGCCGCGCACGGACATCCGCCGTCACGGCGAAGACCGGAGAGCAGGCGATCTCATCGCACCGGAAGGCACTCAGGTCACCCCGGCATTGATATCAGCAGCCGCGAGTGTCGAAGTCACCACGGCATCGGTGCGCGGCCCTGTCCGTGCCCGCATCGTCATGACCGGCGACGAGATCCGCAGCGAGGGACCACTTCAAGAAGGCCAAACCCGCGATTCACTCGGCCCGATCCTGCCCGCGCTACTGTCCTGGTACTGCATTCGCACCACCGACCGGGTGCACCTGCGCGACACCCCCCACGGTTTCGACGAAGTCCTGGCTGACGCGGCGGATTGTGATCTGTTGGTGATTGTCGGAGCTACCGGCGGCGGGGCAGCCGATCAACTCCGCGCCTCGGTACACCGTGCGCGGGCCACGATGCTGGTGCCGCGCCTGCGCCTGCGCCCAGGTGGTTCCACCATCGTCGCCGAACTTCCCTCCGGAACTACGGTATTCGGGCTTCCCGGTAACCCGTTCGCCGCGGTCGCGACGCTTATGGCCCTGGCACCCGCCATCGTCGCGGGCCGCACCGACGCACCCCTCAAGAGTTCGCTGCGTGGACCACTGCGCAATGCTGCCGAGATCGCCGGCGAGGTGCCCCGCATCGTCCCCGCGCGCGCCGCCGCCGAGGGCGGCTGGATCGGCGACCCGGCCATCCGTACCGCGCACCTCGGCGGCTTGATCGATCGCGATGGCTTGGTCATCGTCCCACCCGGCGCCGCGGACCACACGATGGTCGAATTCCTCCCACTGCACCATTGACCGCCGCTACAGGTAACTGATCTGCGACGACTTCGAACTCGTGGTGGTGCGATTCAGCGCACCGGGAAGTTGAAATAGGTATTCGGAAAGGGCTCCTGCTTCAAAGTGAAATGCCACCACTCCTCGGGGAGATTAGTGAAGCCGTGCTCACTCATCACAGCCGTCAGCAGTGCGCGGTGGGCGCGCTGGGAACCACCGACAGCCGGGTTGGCGGTGTGCGCCAGCGGGTCGAAGCAGTCGAAGCCGGTACCGAAATCGAGAGCGTTGTCGCGGAATCGCTGCTCCGCAGGCAAGAAGCAGGCACGCAACGGATCACCCTTGTGATACTGCTCGGACTCGGCCGCAGGCAACGCGACGATGCCCAGATCCAATGTGCTGCCTCGGCTGTGGCTCGACTTCGCGGCGATATATCCGTCGCGGAACAGGTTGGCTTTGTCTACATTGGGGTAGAACTCCGCCTTCATCCGCACATCCTGGAGATCCTTCGCCCACGCGACGAATTCATCGACCGCGCGCTGCGGGCGGTAGCAGTCGTAGGTCTTCAGGGTGAGATTCATCGGCCGCAATTCCTGCTGCACCTGAGCCAGTGCCTGCGCCGCCTGCCGGGTCAGCAGGCATTTCGGCGCCTCGTATCCCGCGATGCGAGCACCGATGAAGTTGTGGTCACTGTAGTATCTGGCGTCGACGATGATCGTGGGATCGACATCGGTGATCGATACGAAATCGCGCTTGTCGGCAACTGGCTTATCCTGACCACCCCCGTCCTGACTACCCCCGCATGCCGCGAGTACCGCGACCATCAGAGAAACCAACGCCGGCAGGCCGAGGCGTCGTAAGGGTGAAGTATATTTCACGTATTGTCTCCTGAACCTTCGAGCTACTCTCACGTGCATGCTGCGGAGATCTTGCATTACTCCGCTCTGCTCGCTCTTACGCGCCCGTGGTTCACCTGAGCTGGGGTAGACGCTGGTCCCAGCGTAAGTGATCGCGGCGATAGCACGCCGGAGTCAGATCTCGAAGTGTGGTGTAACCGAGTATTCACCGCATGATTCGGCTTTCGGGCGGGCAGTGGGTTCTGCCGGTGTGGTTTCCTTCTGTTCGCCGGTGGCTGCGCCGGCACGGGAGCGGGATGATCAGACCGTATCAGTCGCCATCATCCGCTACAGCCGCTCAGGGCCGATCCTCTGGCTTGATAAATCGGCCGATGGCCAGGCTACCTCATCTCGGCTGCTTCTGGCGTGCGAGCATGTCGCAGTCGGTCTGGAAATTCTCCTCTGTGGACCAGCGACGGCCCGCGACTTTCACCAGCCGGGCCAGGGTCACCGATCCGGTCGCCCAGCAGCGGTAATAGGCCAGCTCGCCGGTGCGCTGGTTACGGCGGATCACCAGCCACCGACGTCCCGGTGGGGCCTGGTCGGTATCAGTGCCGATCTCGATCCACGCCCAGTCATAGATTCGGGGCCCTTTCGCGCCGTCCCCGACGGATAGCGACTGCCACGCCCGTTTCGGCAGACCGGCGGTGAGCGCATCGGCACGGAGGCGACCGGTCGCGGTGGTGACACGATGGCTGGTAGCGACAGCGAAAACATAACCAGTTCCCCGATATTCGAGGGCGGAGCGTAGTTTCGGATCTGCGCCGTAGACCTCATCGCCGGTCACCCACGCCACAGTGATGCCCGCATCCAGAGCAGTGAGGATCAACCGCTTCGCCAGTGCCGGCTTGGTCGCGAACCGTGTCCGGCCGGCCGTACCCGTGTATTGACGCTGGACACCGACGGTGGACACCTCCTTCTTCAGATCGCCGGTCTCGTCCACCACAAGAGTCGCGTCGGTATCGCCGAGATGCGAGACCACATACTCACGCAGATCGTCTCGCAGCCCGTCTTCATCGATCACCGCTGCCGCGAGCAGGTGTTGCATCGCATCCGGCGACCGGTCACCGGCATACTCGGCCATGGTCCAGCAGTTCTTCACCGGCAGCTCCGACATGAGCGCCTTGAGCATCCGGCCAGCGGTACCGCGGGTCTCCACCCGCGCGAACCGTCCACCGATCCGGCCGGTCAGCCGATCGAACTCCCACTGCCACCGCTCAGGCGCTACGATGACACCCGCGGCCACCGCCAATTCTGTTGTTGTCCACACAAACACGACATAATCACGCGGTGGCCGCCCACAATCCACCCCACTGACCAGCAGCATCACCGATCACGAAGTCCGGCTGGAGTACCAGGCCGGTCGAAAACCTTATGCGCGCATACCAGGCCTGGCGGCAGCGGCGGCTCATTACGAACGAACACTCCAAAGAAATGCTCAAAAATGCTCCAGAAATGCAACTTTCTACCCGGATCATTAATGGGAAATTTACCACCGAACGTGAATACCTCAATATATATATTTGTTGTTACCGAGCAGCCTCCGAATAACTTTTGCAAAGCATTCGGAGACTTTTCGTTACTCTTGATCTTTCGCACCGGAAACGCATCCGCTCGATCGGTTCGGAATTGCTGCGCGAAACCCTGGTCTCGAGGAAATCGGTCAAGACTGTCGAATCCATCACCCAGTCTGCCCCGAACCACGACGCCGGGCGGCTTCTTCCGGCCATGCTTGCCACCACCCAGCGACATATCACCTGGTCCGGTGCTTCATTCCTGTTCGAGTAATCGAATCGAGAGGATGTAGGTGTATCGACGAAAAGCGGGGGAAACGCCGTGTCGAAGATTCTCTTGGCGTGTCTACCATGGGATGACTCGGCCGCTCTCCGGTACACGAACATGGTCACGCTCGGTATCAGCGGCCGGACGTCAACTGCCCCGCCACCGAGATCCAAATGTTACAGGCTCCAGTCAGGGGTCGCGCCGACGTCGGCGGGTTCCGGACCTCGCGACCGACCGGCCGGTCGCGAGGTCCGGTAAACTCTGTCTGTCACACTAGAACTTCCCCTGCCATGGCGGGAGTGTGGTCTGTCATGGCCGTGTCGTCCGACGCCACCGGCAGCCCCGCCGAACCGGTACCCTCGACGATCGCCTCGGCCGCCGCGACACCGGCCTGCTCCAGAGTGAACGACCGCCCGATCTTCAACGACACCACATCCACATCCAGAGTTTGGTTGACCAACGAACTGAACTCGATGGCCATCAGCGAGTCCAAACCCAGCTCCGGCACCGGCACGGTCAGATCGATGGATTCCGCCGACACCTCCATCACCGACGCCAACAACTCGGCGAGCATATGCGCCACCACATCCTTACGCTTGACCTCATCCAGAGCGGCGAGCTCGGCCCGCAACCGGGCCGCGGCCGAATCCTGCTCCGCCGAAGCCGCGACCATATCCTCGACCCGGCCGGTCAACGCCATCTGCGCTCCACCGGAGGCCGCGACACGAGACCAATTCATCGGGGCGATATTGACCTTGGGGATACCCACCCGCAACGCTTCTTCCAGATACGCCGGTCCGTCGTCCATATCCATGGGGTCTAATCCGTAGCCGATCAGGTAGCGGGTGATGCTCTCGTCCGCCGTGACCATACCGGCACCCGCCATATGACCCCAACCGACCGCCAGCGCGGGGGCGCCCTGCCGGGCGAGCACATCGGCATAGGCGGTGATCGCGATATTGGCCGCGCTGTAGGAGTACTGACCGATAGGTCCGAAGATGGAGCTGGCGGAGGAGAACAGCACGAACTGATCCAACCGCGCCCCCACCGCGACGACACCATCCCACAACGCGCGCGCACCGAGGAGTTTGGGCCGCAGCACCTTGACCAGCCCGGCGCGGTCCATCACCCCGACACGTTTGTCGTCCACCGAACCCGCGGTATGGAAGACACCCTTCAACGGACGCTCAGAGGTGTGCGCACGGGCGATCACCGCGGCCACCGCCTCCGCGTCGGTCACATCGACCAGCTCGGTGACCACATCGATACCCTGACGCTCCCACACATCGAGTTGCTTGCGGGCCTCCTCGGTGGTGGCACCACCACGCCCGAGCAGAATCAAGTGCCGAGCACCCTTATCGACCAGCCACCGGCCGATCGCCAGACCGAACCCACCGAACCCACCGGTGACCAGATACCGCGCCCCGGAATCGATGACCACATCCGGAACCCGCGGACGCACCAACGGCACCTCCTCATCCAACCGCAGCACGGCCCGCCCGATCCGGGTGGAACGCGCGGCTTCTTCGAAAGCGTGCGCGACCTCAGCGGTACCGAACAGATGGTAGGGCAACGCCCGATAGGTGCCATCACTGATCCGACTGTTCGCGCCAATGACCTTTTGGACGGTTTGCTCCGGCCGCAGCTTCAACATCCGGTCGAGGTCGGCCGAGAAATATGCCACGTTCTTGTCGAAGTGCCACATCTCCAGCACACCACCGAAGTAGATATCGGCCTTGCCGAGCTCGACGATGCGGCCGAACTCGGCGACGGCGTCGAAGTTGCGGGTCAGGATCTCTCCTGGCGCGCTGCTGATCACCACGTCCGCGCCCCGACCGTCGGTGAAGGCAAGCACCTCGTCCACGAAATCCAGCGACCGCGAGTTCACCGCATGATCGGCGCCCTGCTCGAGCACATAGGCGCGTCGTGTTTCGGTGCTCGCGGTACCGATGACTCGCGCACCGTGCTGTTTGGCGATCTGGATCGCCGCCGACCCCACCCCACCGGCCGCACCATGCACCAGCACCGTCTCCCCCGGCTGCACCCGAGCCAGATCCAACAGCGAATGTTCCGCGGAGAGGAATGGGGTGGAACTGCTGATCCAAGCAGCGTCGACGTCTTTTCCGATGAGGAGGGTCCTGGCCGCGCTGAGCGTGTTGTACCGGCGGATGATGCCGGGACAGAATGCGTGCACCCGGTCACCGATCTGGAATCCGGTGACACCTGGGCCGAGCCGGACGACCGTGCCGGAACCCTCCATACCAAGTTCCATGCCGTAGTAAGTGCCTGCGAGTTCTCGCTCGCCCAGCACGCCGATAACCTTCATCGCGTCCTTGTAGTTGAGGCCGACCGCTGCCATCTTCACCTCGATCTCGCCGGGGCCAGGAGCACGCCGGTCGCATTGCCGCCACCCCAGCTGGGAGAAGGTCTTGGTCCGGGGCAGTTCCAACCGGAAGTTGACTTCCGGGTCGGTCAACGGCACGGCCTCGTCGAGATGATCGAGATGATCTTGCAAGGTCCGTTTCACCACCGGCACCCACCGCGCCCCGCCACGCAGGAACACCTCGTCGGCGTGATCATGGGTGAAGGCACCTGGGATGGTCAGCTCCACCCCGAGATCGGTATCGGCGACAGCGCCGTCGAGGTCGATCAACCGCCACCTCAACCAGGGCTGCTCGTTGAGCAACACCCGCCTGCCGCCTGCCAGCGCGGCATGGCCGGGGTCCGGCATGGTGTCGGCTTCCGGGTGGGTGAAGGCGTTCTCGGTGACCAGCGAGACGTAGTAGCCGTTGTCACCGAGACGATCGGACTCGGTCCCGTGTTCTTGCTGCCAAGCGTCGAGGAATTCTTCGGCAGTCACCGCGATCCGGCGCAACGTCCACAGATTGTCCATATCGTCATAACCGGTGCCCGCGACTACCACCACATGCAGCCGCTCGACACCGGCACGACTACGAGCCGACCGCAGTCGCCGGGTCAGTTCCGCTTCCAGATCCTCGCGACCCGGATCACCGACAACAAACAATTCCGCCCCCGCCGAACCAGAAGCAGCCACCCGCAGAACCTGCTCGGCGACCGGATTCACCGCGCTACCGAGCACCACGACCACGGTGTACAAATCCCCGACCGACGGCAACGTGACCGGATCGATGGGATTACGCATCTCCCAACATTCCTCATAGAAGAAATCGACCATCCGCTGCATCGGCGCCGGACGCGGCGAAATAGACCCGAACTTCATCCCCATGAGCCGCATACAAACGTTGTGATCAGCGTCGAGCAGATCGATATCGCTGATCAGCTCGCTGGATGAAACGAGTCGCACCACTACCACGACCTCCTCCGGCAGCGGCGCCAGTAGACGCACTTCGCGCACCTCCACCGGGACCAGGGCCCCTTCCTCCTTGCTGCGCGTGCCCACGAACAGCAGAGAGGCGGCCTGCAAGGCGGCATCGACGATCGCCGGATGCACCACGTACTCGTCCTTGGCAGCGATGACGCCGTCGAGCGTGGCTACCACCGTCGTATCCGAGATCCGGAGCGAGGTGAGACGCTGGAACATCGGTCCATACTCGAATATCGGCCCGGAGTCGAGTCCGTGCTCGGCCAGCATGGCATAGAACTCGGCCGGATCGGCCGTGCTCATCGCATCGGTGCTGGGGACATCGACCTTGATCTCGTCGAAGACACCCTCGACCAACCGGCCGGTGGCATTGACCGTCCAATTCGTGCCGGTCGTGCCACGAGAGCGGATAGTGAAACGACGGGTCGACTCCTCCACATCGAGCCGCATGATCGGTATCTCGCTGTCCGCGATGACCAACGGAGCCACCCAGCGCACCTTCTCCACACCAGCCTGGGTGGACTCGCCACGTCGCAGCACGGCGCTCAGAGCCATATCCAGATAACCGGTCCCCGGCATCACCCTGCTCCCACCGACCACATGATCGTCCAGCCACGGCAACACCTGAGTACTCAACTGCAACTGCCAACTCGAACTGTCGTCAGGGTCTTGATCACCCAACATGACATACCCGCTAGGTGTGCCGAACCGGTTGGACAGATCCACCGGGTAGTCGGTGCGGAGGTGGGTGTTCTGCCACGGGTAGACCGGTAGGTCGATATGCGGGGTCGGGGACGGCAGATCAGCGAACAACGCCTCGATATCCAACACCCCCGCGGCATACAAACCAGCGACGACCTGCCGGATACTGTCGGCGTCATCCTGTTTGCGGTGCAGCGTCGCGATAGTGGTGCCGGTCTCCCCGGCCCCACGCAGGATCTCACGAATATTAGCGCCCAACACCGGATGCGGACCGATCTCCACGAACACCCGACTCCCCGCACCGACGAGCTCACCCACCGCATCAGCGAACCGCACACTCTGACGCACATTCGCACACCAATACTCACCATCCCACTCACCCTCGGTGACCCGAGTACCGGTGACAGTGGAATACAACGGCACCCGCGGCGCCGCAGGCCGGATATCGGCCAACACCTCACGGAACTCCGCGAGGATCGGGTCCATCAGATGACTGTGATACGGCACCTCCACCTGCAACCGCCTGGCGAAAACCCCGTCCTCGGTGAGGGATTCGGCGATCTCGTCCAAACGCGCCACCTCCCCGGCCAAAGTCACCGCCGAAGGACTGTTGACCGCCGCGATATCCACCCGACCATCACCAGCGACCAGATCTTGCGCCTCGGCCAACGGCAACCCGACCGCCAACATTCCCCCCGACCCCGCGGTAGTAGCCTGCAACCGCGCCCGGTGATACCCCACCAACAACGCCTCCCGCAACGACAACACCCCCGACACATACGCCGCGGCCACCTCACCCACACTGTGCCCCACCACCACCGCAGGCCGAATACCCAACTCCCGCAACACCGCACACAACCCCACCTGCACCAAAAAATTCCCAGCCTGCGCCACCACCGTACTCGTCACCCGCGACTGCTCCTCCGGCCGCAACAACTCCTCCACGATCGACCAACCGGCGATCTTCTGGAATTCCGCATCGATCCGGTCCGCCTCTTCGGCGAAAACACCGCCTGCCTCTAGCAGTCCGCGACCCATCGCCCACCACTGCGGACCCATCCCCGTGAACACGAACACCGGCTCAGCGACCTTGGATGGCACCGCCCGGCTCACCCGCCCAGTGCCCTCGGCGAAGTCGACCAGACTCTGTACCAACTCGGCGTTGTCGGCGAAGGGAATCCCGGCCCGGAACGGATGATGGCTACGCCGCGTCCACGCCGCCTCGGCCAACCAGCCCACCTCCGCGCCCGCCGCGATCCGCTCGGCGAAGCCCCGCGCCAGGTCCCGCACCGCCTGCTCGCTACGCGCCGAAAGCGGCAACACCCCATAGTGTTTCGGCTCCCGCTGGTTCGGTTTCCGGTGTTTCGTTTTCCTGCCCGCGCCGTTTCCGCTGGTGGGGGTGGGTGGACGGTATTCCTGCAGGATGGCGTGCGCGTTCGTGCCACCGTAACCGAAACCGTTGACCGCGATAGTGACCCGATCGACCTCCGGACCGACCTCCTCGGCCTCCAACTGCAACCGGACATTCAACTCCTCGAACGGAATATCCGGATTCGGAGTATCCAACCACCCCTGCGGCGGAATGACCCGCTTCGACACCGCCAACGCCGACTTGATCACACTCGCGATCCCCGACGCCGCCTCGGTATGCCCCAACTGCGCCTTCACCGACCCCACCCCCAACGGCACACTACGCCCCTCCACCGCACCATACGTACGACCGATCGCCCGCAACTCCAACGGATCCCCCACCGGAGTCCCCGTCCCATGCGCCTCCACATACGTCACCTCACCCGGCGCGATCCCCGCCTGCCGAGCGACATCCCTGGCCAACGCCTCCTGCATATCCGCATTCGGCACCGTAATCGCGGTCGTACGCCCATCCTGATTCGACCCCGTCGCCTTGATCACCGCATACACCCGATCCCCATCCCGCAGCGCGGCCGACAACTTCTTCAACACCACCATCCCCACACCCTCACCACGCCCATACCCATCAGCAGCCGCATCGAACGACTTACTCCGCCCATCAGCAGCCAGAAACCCCGCTTTACACATCGAAACAAACGGCCCCGGCTGCTCCAACACACTTACTCCACCGGCCACGGCCATCTCACAATCCCCGCTGTCGATACCCTGGCACGCCAGATGCAACGCGACCAACGACGACGAACACGCGGTATCCACAGTCAAGGCAGGCCCGAGCAGATTCAGCGCGTACGCCAGCCGGTTGGAAATCATCGTGTACGTCGAACTGGCCGCCGAGTGCATATTCATGTACGGCAGCGACTCGGGTGAGGACAGGGCCGACAGGTGATCGATGGTGAACGCCCCGACATACACACCGAGCGAAGCCCCCGCGATCCGGCCTGCGACGCCTGCGTCGTCGAACGCCTCCCACGCCGTCTCCAGCACGAGCTGCTGTGCGGGGTCCATCTCCGCCGCCTCGCGTGGTGAGATACCGAAGAAGTCCGGGTCGAACGCCCACGGGTCCCTGGTCATGAACGCCGCCCGCTTGGTGTAGGCCCGCGCGGGGGTGCGTTTGTCCGGATCGTAGAAACGCCGCCAATCCCACCGCTCGGGCGGGACCTCGCATACCCCGTCTCGCTTGTTGACAAGCAGGTCCCAGAACGTTTCGGGGGATTCGATGCCACCGGCATAATGGCAGCCGATACCGACAATCGCAATATCAGACACAGTCGACTCCTAGTCAGTCGAAGATGAAGATATTATGTCCGCATACCAAACCCGACAACTACGGCGGAGCACCACGAAACGGACATTCCATTAGAGAAGCTCCAGAAGTGTTCTCCACTACCAGGAGCATTAATGGGAAATCTACCATCGGGCGCGAATATCGCAATAAACTAGTTATTGTCACCGAAAGGTCTCCAAAAAAACTTCTTGAATTATTCAGAGACCTTTTCGTTACTTTCGATCTATGGTTCGGAAACTCGCTGGATCGATCGGTTCGAAATATAGAGGGATGTCGGCGGTTACCGGATCTCGCTACCGGTCGGCCAGTCGCAAGATCCGGTATCCTCGGTCGGTCACACCGGCACTTCCGCCATCATGGCAGGGGTGCCATCCGGCGTGGCTGTGCCATCCGGCGTGGCCGGGGTATCGTCCGATGCCACCGGCAGCCCCGCCGAACCGGTGCCCTCGACGATCGCCTCGGCCGCCGCGACACCGGCCTGCTCCAGGGTGAACGACCGCCCGATCTTCAACGACACCACATCCACATCCAGAGTTTGGTTGACCAGCGAACTGAACTCGATAGCCATCAGCGAGTCCAAACCCAGCTCCGGCACCGGCACGGTCAAATCGATGGATTCCGCCGACACCCCCATCACCGACGCCAACAACTCGGCGAGCATATGCGCCACCACATCCTTACGCTTGACCTCATCCAGAGTGGCGAGCTCGGCCCGCAACCGGGCCGCAGCCGAATCCTGCTCCGCCGAAGCCGCGACCATGTCCTCGACCCGACCGGTCAACGCCATCTGCGCCCCGCCGGAGGCCGCGACGCGAGACCAGTTCATCGGGGCGATATTGACCTTGGGGATACCCAGTCGCAACGCTTCTTCCAGGTACACCGGTCCGTCGTCCATATCCATGGGGTCGAATCCGGAGCTGATCAGGTAGCGGGTGATGCTCTCGTCCGCCGCGGCCATACCGGCACCCGCCATATGACCCCAGCCGACCGCCAACGCGGGGACGCCCTGCCGGGCGAGCACATCAGCATAGGCGGTGATCGCGATATTGGCCGCGGTGTAGGAATACTGACCGATAGCTCCGAAGATGGAGCTGCCGGAGGAGAACAACACGAACTGATCCAACCGAGCCCCCACCGCGACGACACCATCCCACAACGCGCGCGCGCCGAGGAGTTTGGGCCGCAGCACCTTGGCCAGCCCGGCACGGTCCATCATCCCGACGCGTTTGTCGTCCACCGAGCCCGCAGTATGGAAGATACCCTTCAACGGACGCTCAGAGGTGTGCGCGCGAGCGACCACCGCGGCGACCGCCTCCGCGTCGGTCACATCGACCAGCTCGGTGACCACATCAATACCCTGACGCTCCCACACGGCGAGTTGTTCACGGGCCTCCTCGGTGGTGGCGCCACCACGCCCGAGCAGAGTCACGTGACGAGCACCCTTATCGACCAGCCACCGGCCGATCGCCAGACCGAACCCACCGAACCCACCGGTGATCAGATACCGCGCCCCGGAATCGATGACCACATCCGGAACCCGCGGACGCACCAACGGCGCCTCCTCATCCAACCGCAACACCGCCCGACCGATCCGGGTGGAACGCGCGGCTTCTTCGAAAGCATGCGCGACCTCAGCGGTACCGAACATGTGATAAGGCAACGCCCGGTAGGTACCGTCATTGATCCGGCTATACGCTCCGATGACCTTTTGGACGACTTGCTCCGGCCGCAGCTTCATCATCCGGTCCAGATCGAACGAGAAATACGCCACGTTCTTGTCGAAGTTCCGCAGCTCCAACACGCCACCGAAGTAGATATCGGCCTTGCCGAGCTCGAGAATGCGGCCGAACTCGGCGACAGCGTCGAAATTGCGGGTCAGGAGCTCTCCGGGCGCGCTGCTGATCACTACGTCCGCGCCCCGGCCGTCGGTGAATGCCAGCACTTCGTCGGCGAAATCCAACGACCGTGAGTTCACCGCATGGTCGGCGCCCTGCTCGAGCACATAGGCGCGTCGCGTTTCGGTGCTCGCGGTACCGATCACCCGCGCGCCATGCTGTTTGGCGACCTGGATCGCCGCCGACCCCACCCCACCGGCCGCGCCGTGCACCAGCACCGTCTCCCCCGGCTGCACCCGAGCCAGATCCAACAGCGAATGTTCCGCGGCGAGGAATGCGTTGATACTGCTGACCTCGCCTGATGCGATGTCCTTTTCGACAGGGTAAGCCTGGAGCGCGCTGAGCGTGTTGTACCGGCGGATCATGCCAGGACAGAATGCGTGCACCCGGTCACCGACCTCGAAGCCGGTGACACCGGGGCCGAGCCGGACGATCGTGCCCGCGCCCTCCATACCGGGTTCGAGGCCATAGAACGTGGGGGCGAGTTCGCGCTCACCCAGTACGCCGATAACCTTCATCCCGTCCTTGTAACTGAGGCCGACCGCCGCCATCTTCACCTCGACCTCGCCGGGGCCAGGCGCACGCCGGTCGCATTGCCGCCACCCCAGCTGGGAGAAGGTCTTGGTCCGGGGCAGCTCCAACCGGAAGTTGACTTCCGGGTCGGTCAACGGCACGGCCTCATCGAGATGATCGAGATGATCCTGCAGCGTCCGCTTCACCACCGGCACCCACCGCGCCCCACCGCGCAGGAACACCTCGTCGGCGTGATCATGGGTGAAGGCACCGGGAATCGTCAGCTCCGCCCTGAGATCGGTATCGGCGACCGCGCCGTCGAGGTCGATCAACCGCCACCGCAACCAGGGCTGCTCTGCATACAGCGTTCGCCTGCCACCGGCCAGCGCGGCGTGACTGGTGTCCGGCATGGTGTCGGCTTCCGGGTGGGTGAAGGCGTTCTCGGTGACCAGCGAGGCATAGTAGCCGCTGTCGCCGAGGCGATCGGTCTCGGTCCCGTGCTCTTGCTGCCAGGCGTCGAGGAATTCTTCGGCGGGCACCGCGATCCGGCGCAGCGTCCACAGATTGTCCATATCGTCATAATCGGTGCCGGCGACCACCACCACATGCAGCCGCTCGACACCGACACGAGTGCGTGCCGACCGCAGTCGCCGGGTCAGTTCCGCTTCCAGATCCGCACGACCCGGATCACCGGCAACGAACAATTCCGCCCCCGCCGAACCAGAGGTGGTGATACGCAGGATCTGCTCCGCGGCCGGGTTCGGCGCGGTGCCGAGCACCACGACCACGGTGTACAAATCCCCGACCGACGGCAACGTGACCGGATCGATGGGATCGCGCATCTCCCAACATTCCTCATAGAAGAAATCGACCATCCGCTGCATCGGCGCCGGACGCGGCGAGATGGACCCGAACTTCAACCCGATGATCCGCATGCAGACGTTGTGATCGGTATCGAGCAGATCGATATCGGTGATCAACTCCCTGGACGACTCGCTGAATGAAGTGAGCCGCGCCACTACCACGACCTCCTCCGGCAGCGGCGCCAGCAGACGCACCTCGCGCACCTCCACCGGGACCATAGCCCCTTCCCCCTTGCTGCGCGTGCCCGCGAACAGCAGGGAGGTGGCCTGCACGGCGGCGTCGACGATCGCCGGATGCGCCGGGTACCCGCCCTCGGCGGCGATGACGCCGTCCAGCGTGGCCACCACCGCCGTGTCCGAGATCCGGAGCGAGGTGACGCGCTGGAACGTCGGCCCGTACTCGAGCCCGTGCTCGGCCAGCACGGCATAGAACTCGGCCGGATCGGCCGTGCTCATCGTATCGGTGCTGGGGACATCGACCTTGTTCTCGTCGAAGACACCCTCGACCAACCGGCCGGTGGCATTGACCGTCCAATTCGTGCCGGTCGTGCCGCGAGAGCGGATAGTGAAACGACGGGTCTGGTCGTTTACGTCGAGCCGCATGATCGGCGTTTCGCTGTCCGCGATGACCAGTGGGGCTACCCAGCGCACGTCCTCTACACCGGCTTGGGTGGACTCGGTACGTAGCAGCGCGGCGCTCAGGGCCATATCCAGATAGCCCGTCCCCGGCATCACCCGGCTCCCGCCGACCACATGATCGTCCAGCCACGGCAGCACCTGAGTACTCAACTGCAACTGCCAGCTGGCGCTGTCGTCGGGGTCCTGATCACCCAACATCACATACCCGCCGGGTGTGCCGAACCGATTGGACAGATCCACCGGGAACTCGTTGCGGAGGTGGGTGTTCTGCCATGGATAGACCGGTAGGTCGATATGCGGGGTCGGGGACGGCAGATCAGCGAACAACGCCTCGATATCCAACACCCCCGCGGCATACAAACCAGCGAAGACCTGCCGGATACTGTCGGCATCGTCCTGTTTGCGGTGCAGCGTCGCGATGGTAGTGCCGGTCTCCCCGGCCCCACGCAGGATCTCACGAATATTAGCACCCAACACCGGATGCGGACCGATCTCCACGAACACCCGACTCCCCGCACCGACGAGCTCACCCACCGCATCAGCGAACCGCACACACTGACGCACATTCGCACACCAATACTCACCATCCCACTGCCCCTCGGTCACCCGAGTACCAGTGACAGTGGAATACAACGGCACCCGCGGCGCCGCAGGCCGGATATCGGCCAACACCTCACGGAACTCCGCGAGGATCGGGTCCATCAGATGACTGTGATACGGCACCTCCACCTGCAAACGCTTAGCGAAAACCCCGTCCTCGGTAAGAGACTCAGCAATCTCGTCCAAACGCGCCACCTCCCCGGCCAAAGTCACCGCCGAAGGACTGTTGACCGCCGCGATATCCACCCGACCATCACCAGCGACCAGATCCTGCGCCTCGGCCAACGGCAACCCGACCGCCAACATCCCCCCCGACCCCGCGGTAGCAGCCTGCAACCGCGCCCGGTGATACCCCACCAACAACGCCTCCCGCAACGACAACACCCCCGACACATACGCCGCAGCCACCTCACCCACACTGTGCCCAACCACCACCGCAGGCCGAATACCCAACTCCCGCAACACCGCACACAACCCCACCTGCACCACAAAATTCCCCGCCTGCGCCACCACCGTACTCGTCACCCGCGACCGCTCCTCCGGCCGCAACAACTCCTCCACAATCGACCAACCAGCAATCCGCTGAAACTCCGCATCGATCCGAACCACCTCAGCGGCAAAGGTGCCACCGGCCCCCCACAACCCGCGACCCATCGCCCACCATTGCGGCCCCATCCCGGTGAACACGAATACCGGCTCAGCGACCTTACTCGTTACCGTCCGCTTCACCGATCGGGTGCCCTCGCCGAATTCGGCCAGGCCCTGCACTAGCCCGGTATCGTCGGCGAAGGGAATCCCGGCCCGGAGCGGATGATGACTACGCCGTGTCCACGCTGCCTCGGCCAACCAACCCACATCCGCGCCCGCCGCGACCCGCTCGGCGAAACCGCGCGCCAGGTCCCGCACCGCTTGCTCGCTACGCGCCGAAAGCGGCAACACCCCATGGTGTTTCGGCTCCCGATGGTTCGGTTTACGGTGTTTCGTTTTCCCGGCCACACCGTTATGCCTGGCCACACCGTTACCGTTGCCACCGGAGCCGGCACCGTTTCCGCCGGTGCGGGTGGGTGGACGGTATTCCTGCAGGATGGCGTGCGCGTTCGTGCCACCGTAACCGAAACCGTTGACCGCGATGGTGACCCGATCGACCTCCGGACCGACCTCCTCGGTCTCCAACTGCAACCGGACATTCAACTCCTCGAACGGAATATCCGGATTCGGGGTATCCAACCACCCCTGCGGGGGAATGACCCGCTTCGACACCGCCAACGCCGACTTGATCACACTCGCGATCCCCGACGCCGCCTCGGTATGCCCCAACTGCGCCTTCACCGACCCCACCCCCAACGGTGTAACACGCCCCTCCACCGCACCATACGTACGACCGATCGCCCGCAACTCCAACGGATCCCCCACCGGAGTCCCCGTCCCATGCGCCTCCACATACGTCACCTCACCCGGCGCAATCCCCGCCTGCCGAGCGACATCCCTGGCCAACGCCTCCTGCATATCCGCATTCGGCACCGTGATCGCGGTCGTACGCCCATCCTGATTCGACCCCGTCGCCTTGATCACCGCATAGATCCGATCCCCATCCCGCTGCGCGGCCGACAACTTCTTCAACACCACCATCCCCACACCCTCACCACGCCCATACCCATCAGCAGCCGCATCGAACGACTTACTCCGCCCATCAGCAGCCAGAAACCCCCCCTTACACATCGAAACAAACGTTCCCGGCTGCGCCAGCACGTTCACCCCACCGGCCACGGCCATCTCACAATCCCCGCTGTCGATACCCTGACACGCCAGATGCAACGCGACCAACGACGACGAACACGCGGTATCCACCGTGATCGCAGGACCCACCAGATCCAGCGCGTACGCCAGCCGGTTGGAAATCATCGTGTACGACGCACTGACTGCCGAGTGCATATTCATGTACGGCAGCGACTCGGGTGAGGACAGGACCGACAGCTGGTCGAGGGTGAACGCTCCCATATACACACCAAAAGAAGAGCCGGTGATCCGGCCGGCAATCCCGGCGTCGTCGAACGCCTCCCACGCCACTTCGAGCACCTGCCGCTGTGAGGGGTCCGTCTCTGCCGCCTCGCGCGGTGAGATACCGAAGAAGTCCGGGTCGAACGCCCACGGGTCACTGGTCATGAACGCCGCCCGCTTGGTGTAGGCCCGAGCAGGGGTGCGTTTGTCCGGATCATAGAAACGCCGCCAATCCCACCGCTCGGGCGGAACCTCACATACCCCGTCCCGCCTGCTGACAAGCAGGTCCCAGAACGTTTCCGGAGATTCGATGCCACCGGCATAACGGCAGCCGATACCGACAATCGCAATATCAGACACAGTTGACTCCTGGTTCTACCGAAAACACTTATGCCCGCATACCGAAACCGACGACAACATCGGATCAACATGAAACGGACATTCTGTCGAAAACTCCAGAGATATTCTTTCATCGCCCGGAGCAATAATGGGCAATCTACCACCGGACGCAAATGTCACAATATATAGTTATTGTTACCAATAAGCCAAGAGATAATTTTTGTGAATTATTTGGAGAAATTTTCGTTACTCTCGATCTTTCGTCCATGAAACGCGTCGACACTATCGGCTCGGAGTTTCAGAGCGAAACCCTGGTCACAAACAAGCTCGTCCGGCACTCGTGTTCCAGCCACCAGGACTACCTCAGTCCGACGAGACCGCGACGGTGCTTCGTTCCTGCTCGAGTAGCCTCATTCCTGTTCGAGCGATCGAATCGAGGGGAGTCCATTCGGCGGGGTACGCAGTGCCGAAGACTCCCTTGACACACCTGATGCGAGATAAGCGGGAACCAGGTGGATTCGTTGGTTGCCCGGAGCGCGACCTGCTCCAATCGATTGGAGCGAGCGGACGAAGATCGTTACATCGATCTGAGCGGATCGCGCGCACAGGTTCGCCGAGCGCCTGGGCTGCCACAAGAACCAGATGCTCCGTCAGCTGCACCGATTCGATACCGATGATTGTGACGGACTGGATACCTGGTCTGGATCCAGACGTAAGCGCCGTATCACTGACACCGAATGCGGATGACCCATCGCACCGGCCTGGTCGACACCCTAGAGAAACCGAAACGCGCACACCGCCCGCACTGTCTGTCCGGTCGATAGGCATCCCGGTCTGAACGCGACACTCGCTCCGCACTACCGAGAAAGCTCCGCACGACCAAGAAGCATGCCCATAACACTGGAGCCGAGGAGGATACAGAGCCGATGCATACAGCACGCAGAGCCAAGGTCCCGACAAGTCGTCACACATTTCGAATACTTTCAGCGAATTGCGACCCGAGCAACAATATTTGTCCGGAAACCGGCACAGGAGCGGACGAATGTCCGGAAAATAGGTTTCGATAGGTATGTATAATCGTGTTAATAAATGTTAAGTGTGTGAGAATTAGTTGTTTCCCGAATATCAAAGCACCGCCTGCACGATAGTGTGCCGCGCCTGGAGAACCGATTTCGACCAGTTCACCACACAGCCGCCCTGGCCATCTCACACTTCGCTACGCGGAAGTGTCAGGCAACCGTGACGGCTATGTTGCGCTGATCTCACAACTCACCGTGCGCTCGAATGTGATGTGAGGTATCCATTTGGCCAGCCGCGAAGAAGTACATAAAATCGGAATAATCAGCCTAATTCGCACAGCTCGAAGGGGACGTCTTGGTTAATTCGCGTACCCAGGGGCACACGCCCTCCGCCGCGACTACCGATGCCGGGGAAGCGCTCCTGCGGCTGGGGAGATACTTCCATCGGGGCGAGGTGTCCGCCGACCACCGCGCACTACACAAAGTCGGCGGTCGCGGCGCCGACGAGTTCTACCGGGACCGCTGGTCACACGACAAAGTGGTGCGCTCCACACACGGAGTGAACTGCACCGGGTCGTGTTCTTGGAAGATCTACGTCAAGGACGGCGTGATCACCTGGGAGTCGCAGCAAACCGACTATCCATCGGTCGGCGCCGACAAGCCGGAGTACGAGCCGCGTGGCTGCCCCCGTGGCGCGTCCTTCTCCTGGTACACCTATTCGCCCGCCCGGGTGCGCTACCCATATGTGCGAGGAGCGCTGCTGGAGCTGTACCGGGAAGCCAAGTCCCGGCTGAAAGATCCGGTATCGGCGTGGGGCGAGATCGTGGAGGACCCGAAGAAAGCGCGCAGCTACAAGGTCGCGCGCGGCAAAGGCGGTTTCGTCCGCGCCGAGTGGTGGGAAGCGGCTGAGATCGCCGCCGCCGCGCACGTGTACACGATCAAACGGTATGGTCCGGACCGAGTGGCCGGGTTCTCGCCGATTCCGGCCATGTCGATGGTCAGCCACGCTGTCGGTGCCCGGTTCATCTCACTACTCGGCGGCTCGATGCTGTCGTTCTACGATTGGTATGCCGACCTGCCTGTAGCCTCGCCGCAGGTCTTCGGCGATCAGACCGATGTGCCGGAGTCCGCAGACTGGTTCGACGCCGGCTACCTCATCATGTGGGGCTCGAACGTGCCAGTGACCCGGACTCCGGACGCACATTACATGACAGAGGCCCGCTACCGTGGCCAGAAGGTGGTGGTGGTCTCCCCCGACTACGCCGACAACACCAAATTCGCCGACGAATGGGTGCCTGCGCGCCCGGGCACCGACGCGGCTCTTGCCATGGCGATGGGTCATGTGGTGCTGAAGGAATTCTTCGTCGATCAGACGAGACCGCGATTCCTCGACTACGTCAAACGCTTCACCGACTTGCCGTTCCTGATCACATTGAACGAACGAGACGGGGCATACTTGCCGGGCAAGTTCCTCACCGCCGCCGACCTCGGCGGCACCGGCGAGGGCGTGGAATTCCAGACAGTGCTGCTGGATGGGCAGATGCGACCAGTGGTGCCCAACGGCTCGCTCGGCCATCGGTTCGGCGAATCCGGCGCCGGACAGTGGAACCTCGATCTCGGGGAGGTCGACCCCCTGCTGACTCTGCACGGCCGCACCGATGATGCCGCGTCCGTGCTGGTTCCCCGTTTCGACAGCGCCACTCCGGGCGTGCTCACCCGTGGAGTGCCGACAACGACTGTCGCGGGCAAACGCGTCACCACGGTCTTCGATCTGTTGCTTGCCCAGTACGGCATCGGCCGCGCCGGCCTGCCAGGAGCCTGGCCAAGTGGCTACACCGACGCGGCCGAGCCTTACACCCCAGCCTGGCAGGAAGCCATCACCGGGGTGCCTGCCGCGCAGGCCGAGCGTATCGCCCGGGAGTTCGCCGATAACGCCGACCGCTCCGGCGGACGGTCGATGATTTTGATGGGCGCGGGCACAAACCACTGGTTCCACTCCGATCAGATCTATCGCGCGTTCTTCACCTTGACCCTGCTGACCGGCTGCCAGGGCGTCAACGGCGGCGGCTGGGCGCATTATGTCGGACAGGAGAAGTGCCGCCCGGTCACCGGCTGGTCCACGCTGGCCTTCGGACTGGACTGGCAACGCCCGCCGCGACAGATGCAAGGCACAGTGTTCTGGTATCTGGCCAACGATCAGTGGCGCTACGACCCGTTCACCGCGGAATCGTTCGCCTCGCCGCTCGGTGCGGGGACATTCACCGGTCGCACCGCGGCCGACAATATCGCGCTGGCCACCCGGTTGGGCTGGATGCCGAGCTACCCCACCTTCGACCGCAACCCACTCGACCTGGCCGATGAGGCACAGGCTGCGAGGAAGAGTGCGGCCGAACACGTGGTGGACGGGTTGAAGTCCGGGCAGCTGCGATTCGCCTGCGAGGATCCGGACGCGCCGGAGAACTACCCGCGCTGCCTGACCGTATGGCGAGCGAACCTGCTCGGCTCCTCCGGTAAGGGCAACGAGTACTTCCACCGCCACCTGCTCGGCGCCGACGCCAACCTGCAGACCGACGAGGCCGCCGGCGTGCGGCCGCAGGAGTTGACCTGGCGGGAGACCGCCGCTACCGGCAAGCTGGATCTATTGCTGTCGCTGGACTTCCGGATGACCAGCACCACCCTGTTCTCCGATATCGTACTGCCCGCCGCCACCTGGTACGAGAAGCACGATCTCTCCTCCACCGACATGCACCCGTTCGTGCACGCCTTTTCCCCCGCTATCTCGCCGCCTTGGGAGGCCAAGACCGATTTCGACGCCTTCCACCGGATCGCGCGCGGCTTCTCCTGGATGGCCGAGAAACATCTGGGCAAGCGCACCGACATCGTGGCCGTACCGCTGCAGCACGACTCACCAGACGCGACTGCACAGGCAGGCGGGCGGGTGCTGGACTGGAAAGCCGGTGAGTGCGAGCCCGTTCCTGGCAAGACCATGCCTAAACTGGTGGTCGTCGAACGCGACTACCCGAAGGTCGCGGAGAAGATGGCCGCGCTCGGACCGCTGATCGACACGCTCGGCGTCACCACCAAGGGCATTACCACTCACCCTGATCAGGAAGTCGAGCACCTCGCCGCGATGAACGGCACTGTGGTCTCCGGTGTGGCGCGGGGGCGTCCGTCGCTGGCCAAGGACACGCATGCGGCCGAGACGATCCTGGCCTTGTCGGGCACCACCAATGGCAGGCTCGCGGTGGAGGGTTTTCACGTGCTGGAACGCCGCACCGGGACCCAGTTGGCCGATCTGGCCGCCGAGCACGAAGGCAAACGCGTCTCCTTCGCCGATACCCAAGCCCGTCCGGTTCCGGTGATCACCTCACCGGAGTGGTCGGGCAGCGAGACCGGCGGACGCCGGTATTCGCCGTTCACCATCAACACCGAACGACTCAAGCCCTGGCATACGCTCACCGGAAGGCAACATTTCTACCTCGATCACGACTGGATGATCGAGCTCGGCGAGCAACTGCCTATCTTCCGTCCTCCGCTGGACATGACCGCGTTGTTCCGTGAACCCACGATCGGCGAGGTCGGCGACAAGGGTGTCACCGTGCGCTACCTGACGCCGCACTCGAAGTGGTCGATCCACTCCGCCTACCAGGACAACCTGCACATGCTGACGCTTTCGCGCGGCGGGCAGACAATCTGGATGTCCGACCGGGACGCGGCGAAGATCGGAGTGGCCGACAACGATTGGATCGAGGCGATCAACCGCAACGGCATCGTGGTCGCCCGCGCGATCGTCAGCCACCGGATGCCGGAGGGCACGGTGTTCATGTATCACGCTCAGGACCGTGCGGTGGACGTGCCGCGCATCGAAGGCCTCGGTGCGGACACCAAAGGCCGAGGCAAGCGCGGCGGCATCCATAACGCACTCACCCGCATCATGATCAAACCCTCACATTTGATCGGCGGCTATGCGCAGCAGTCCTTCGCGCTGAATTACCACGGCCCCACCGGAAATCAGCGCGACGAGGTCACCACAATCCGCAAACGCTCGCAGAAAGTGGAGTACTGATATGCGAGTCATGGCACAGCTGGCCATGGTGATGAACCTGGACAAATGCATCGGCTGCCACACCTGCAGCGTCACCTGCAAGCAGGCGTGGACCAACCGCGGCGGCACCGAGTACGTCTGGTTCAACAATGTGGAAACCCGCCCTGGCCAAGGCTATCCGCGGCAATACCAGGATCAGGACAAGTGGAAGGGCGGCTGGACGCTGAACAAGCGCGGCAAGCTCACTCTGAAGTCCGGATCTCGAATCAAGCGACTGCTGAATATCTTCGCCAATCCGGACCTGCCCACGGTCGAGGATTACTACGAGCCGTGGAGCTACGACTACGACAATCTGCTGTCCTCGCCGCCGGCCGATACCACGCCGGTCGCACGGCCGAAATCGCTTATCACCGGCCAAGATACGAAAGTGACCTGGGGCGCGAACTGGGACGACGACCTGGGCTCCGGGCCAGAGCAGGTCGGTAAGGACCCGCTGCTGGCCAAGCTATCGGAGCAGGTGAAACTGGAGTTCGACCAGACCTTCATGTTCTATCTGCCGCGGATCTGCGAGCACTGCCTGAATCCGTCGTGCGCGGCCTCTTGCCCTTCCGGAGCGATCTATAAGCGCGCCGAAGACGGCATCGTGCTGGTGGACCAGGACAAATGCCGTGGTTGGCGACAGTGCGTCTCGGGCTGCCCGTACAAGAAAATCTACTTCAACCACAAAACGGGCAAAGCGGAGAAATGCACCTTCTGCTACCCGCGGGTGGAGGTCGGCATGCCGACAGTGTGCTCGGAAACCTGTGTCGGGCGGCTGCGCTATATCGGCGTGATGCTCTACGACGCCGATGCCGTGCTGGGGGCAGCGTCGGTCGCCGAGGACACCGACCTCTACCCGGCCCAGCTCGGCGCATTCCTCAACCCACACGATCCACGGGTGATCGCGGAGGCAGAGCGGGCCGGGATCTCGCCGGATTGGCTTCAGGCGGCGCAGGATTCGCCGGTCTACCAGCTGATCGTGGACTACCAGATCGCACTGCCGTTGCATCCGGAGTACCGCACCATGCCGATGGTCTGGTATGTGCCGCCGTTGTCGCCGGTGGTGGACGTGCTCGCTGAAACCGGACACGACGGCGAGAATGTGTCGAACCTGTTCGGCGCGATCGACGCGCTGCGCATCCCAGTGGAGTATTTGGCCGAGTTGTTCACTGCGGGGGATGTGGGCCCGGTGCGCGCGGCGCTGCAGCGGCTCGCGGCAATGCGCTCGTTCATGCGGTCGGTGAACCTCGGCGAAGAGCCCGATCCCACGATCGCCCCATCGGTGCGGCTGGCGCCGGAGGAGATCGAGGCCATGTACCGGCTGCTGGCCATCGCCAAGTACGAGCACCGCTACGTCATCCCGTCCGGCGCGACAGCGCGCGCACACGAACTGGATTCACTCGCCACTGGGTGCAGTCTGGACACCGACGGCGGGCCTGGCATGACAGCTTTCGATCAGATGGTGGAGAAATTCCATCTCACCGACGCCAACGACGCGGCGCCGCAACAGAAATCGTCTCGGATCAATTTGCTGAACTGGGACGGCAAGAGTACCGAGGGCCTGGTGCCGACCACGACCTCCGCGAACGGTAGGCACAACGGGCACACGGACAGTGGCAAACATACCAACGGCTCTAGCAACGGCGCCGTCGCCGATGGATCTGCCACCACGCCGAGCGGAGCGCAGCGATGAGCCTGTTGAAGCTGCGCCGCCGCCCGGAACCTGCGGTCGAACTCACCCAACGCGACCGCCAACTGGTGTGGCGGATCGCCGCGCTACTGCTGGACTACCCGAGCGAGCAGACGCTGGCCATGGTCGACCAATTAACCAGTGCGGCAGCTGGTTTACCGGAAGGGGTGCGCGCCCCGCTGAACGAATGCCTCGACTATCTACGGACCACCCCACCGCTGCGGCTCGCCGCCGCCTATGTCGAAACCTTCGACCTGCGCCGCCGCGCCAGCCTGCACCTGACCTTCTACGCTTACGGCGACACCCGCAAACGCGGTATGGCGCTGCTGCGGTTCAAGCATGCCTATCGACACGCCGGTGTCGAACTCGGCGAGCAGGAGTTGCCCGACCATCTGCCTGTGCTGCTGGAATTCGCCGCGACCGTCGATCCGATCGGCGGCGAACGACTGCTCGGCGAACACGTCCCTGTGCTGGAGCTGCTACGGCTCTCGCTGTCCGACACCGACTCTCCGTATGCCGGGGTGCTCACCGCGGTCGGCGCGACTCTGCCGCCGCCGACCACCGCGGACCGACGGCGCATCGCCGAACTCGCCGCACAGGGCCCGCCCGAGGAAGAAGTCGGGCTGGACCCCTTCGCGCTGGACCCCTCCCTGTTCGACGGATCGGAAGGCCGACGATGAACGCGACACCGCATCTGCCGACCGCACTATGGCTGATCCTGCCCTACATCGCATTCACCTCATTCGCGCTCGGACACCTATGGCGCTATCGCACCGACCAATTCGGCTGGACCACCCGCTCCACCCAGATCTATGAAAGCCGCCTACTGCGCCTGGGCAGCCCGCTGTTCCACTTCGGCATGCTCGGGGTGATCGCCGGTCACGTGCTCGGCGTGCTGATCCCGGCGTCGTGGACCGCAGCGGTCGGTATCTCCGAACACGCCTATCACCTGATTGCCGTATCGGCGGGATCGGTGGCCGGTCTGGCCGTGCTCGCGGGCGTCGCCATACTGCTCTACCGGCGCATCACCGTTCCCGCCGTCCGCCGAGCCACCACCGCCAACGATAAACTGATGTACGCGCTGCTGGCCGCGGCACTGATCACCGGGTTGCTCAACACCTGGGGCAGTAATCTGCTGTGGGGCACCTACAACTATCGCGAAACCGTCTCACCCTGGTTCCGCAGCCTGTTCACGCTCAGCCCGGAACCCGAGCTCATGGTGGACACCCCGTGGACCTTCCAACTGCACGGGCTGGTCGTACTCGCGCTGATCGGATTGTGGCCCTATACCCGACTGGTGCACATGTTCAGCGCACCCGTGGGCTACCTCGTGCGGCCCTATGTGGTCTATCGCGGCAAGGAGTACAACGCTCCCGACAAACACCGCTACGCTCGCGCGTGGGACGCGCCGGTCACGCCGGAGCGACGGCGCTGACCGACGCCGACACCACACGACGACCTGCCCGGCCAGTGACGTCCGGGCAGGTCGTCGTAGGTTGGGCGCCGATAAGACGGCGGATTCGGCCGTGGAGCCGTTTACGCTGGTCATCGGTGAGCCGCCCGCACGACTGCCCGAGCGTATCGAGCGGGTAGTAGACGAGCCGGTCGGCAGGAAATACACCGAAGTCCGT